>JAQGHQ010000479.1 GCA_028288765.1 Gemmataceae bacterium
CGGCCGCCGCGACGGCCCGCCCGACCGCGGCCTCGTGGTAGTGGCGGCGCTGGTTCGCGGTGTCGATCCCCCGGAAGCCGTGCCCCAGGGCGAGCCCGGTCAGGCGCTCGGTCTCGTCCTCCTTCCAGGCGGTCCCGTACAGGACGCGGGGCACCCGCACGCCGTCGATCGAAAGCGCCCGGTCGGTCATCGTCTCCCCCGGCTCGTGGTTCGCGGCGGGCACCTCATTCACCGTATGCGTTCGGCCGCCCCGCGTCCGGGACCTGCGAACGGTGACAGCGCTCCCGCCGCCGCGCGGACGTCGGGGCAACCGGGTCGGCACGGGTCGGGCCATCGAACCGCATCTCACCGCACACGCCCCCGTGATGCCCGGGCGATGCGCGGCGGGCGCCGATCCGCTGGACACGCAGGCCTGGGAAACGTCCCGGTCGTCGACCGGACGAGTCCCCGGCTCCCCCAAGATCGTCGGGGACTCCGTTGACACGGGCAGCCAGACCGGGTTTCGTTTACCGCCTCCGGGACGGCCCCGGGCCGCCGGACACGCCGCTGTTCGCCGAGACGTACGTGACCAACACTCTCTGGGAATGGGCCACCCCGGTCTTGTTCGTCTCCGGGGCCGCGAGTTCAGGCCGGGCACCCGGCCGTCCCGCCACCGCGGATGGCGGCCACCAATTCGACGTGCTGGAGGAAGCCGTCCACGCCCCCGCAGGCCCGCACGGCCTCGGCGACTTGCCGGGCCGACTCGGCCCCTCCGCACGCCCCGACGACCCGATCGACCAACGTGACGGTCGCCAGCACCGCGGCGAGGTCCGCCGGAGCGACCGGCGGTAGCGGAATGGGCACCTCCCGGGCGGCCACCGGGGCCGGCCCCCCCGCGGGGGCGGTGTGGGCCGCCTTCTTCATCTCGCTGCGGAGGTTCTTCGTCAACTTTCTGACCTGCTCCTTGGGGGCGGTCAGGCCCCGGGCCCGGGCCTTCTTGATCACCTCGTCGGCCGGCTGGTCGAGGTCGGCCGCGAGGATCGAGCGGACCACGGACGACACCGACTGGGGTCTGGCAATCGCCGGAGCGGCCTTCCCCGCCGTTCCGGTCGTGACCACCGGGCCCACCTTCCCGGCCTTCCGCAGGTCGCTCCGGGCGTTGTAAGCGGCCTCCCGGATGGCCTTCGGGGACGCGGTCAGGCCGCGGCCGAGGGCCTTCTTGATGACTTCGTCGGCCGGCAGGTCGGGGTCGGCGGTCAGGATCTGGCGGACGACGCCGCTGATGGTCAGCTGGGACATGGGTCGGCTCCGGGGCGAGGTGTCGGGTGTGGGCTGCCTTGGCGGCCGCGGCCGCCGCACAGATGGTTTTCACCCCGCGGGCGGGCGGCGACAACACCGGGTCCTGACGATTCGGGCGGATCGGCCGGCCGCACCGGATGGGTAGTATGGGCGGTGGAGGATGTGCGGGGCGGAACGGCCGCCGGTAGCGGAGCCCCGGAGGTCGGCGGAGTCGTGCTGCACGCCGAGCCGGTTCAGGTGGGCGGGGAGGGCCGTGGGGGAGGTCACTTCCGTGGCGAACTGGGTGAACACCTCGCCCGCGGTGGCGAACCGTAGGACCGGAAGGGAACGAGCCGATGGCGAAGAACCGTAACACGAAGATCACGGACATCGACGTTGCAATGGCCTTCATCGCCCCCAAGGCCGTACCCTGCTTCTGCGGTCGAGAACAGAACCGGGCGACCCAGCCGAAGCACCTGACGTCATGTACGGGCGGCCGTTTCTGGGGCAGGCCGGGGGACCGATGGCCTGTCTCGGTTGACCGTCTGCCACTTAGCGCCTCGCGAGAACCAGATCCATCAGCCGACACCCGGAAAAAGGCGGAACACGCCGGTTGCGCCGGCTGCCCGCCGCCGACCGTCGCCCATTCGGTCGGCAGTAAAGGTGAAAACGCATGGGTGGGGACCGCTTCCGCAACTTCGTCCTTCAACTCAACTGGCTGTCGTTCAACCCGACCGGCCCGAACAACGACAACTCCGGCGAGTTCCTGCGGTTCCCCGCCCTCAACGCGAGCAACCCGGGGAGCGATTGGCAGTTGGCCGTCGATCGCGGGTACGAGGTGCAGATCGGCGACACGGGGTTCAACCCCGACACGGGCCTGCACGGCGACCCGCTGCACCAGACCGGGGCGGTGTACGGGCTCGGGGCCTCCAGCCGCGTGGCCTCGAACCCGGCCGGCAGCTGGAACACCTACGTGATCGAAGCGACGACCGCCCACATCCGCGTGACCCTCAACGGCCAACTGGTCACCGACTACGCGACGGACGGGTCGCGGCCCCCGGCCACGTCGGACTGCAGAACCACACCGGGAAAGTGCAGTTCCGCAATGTCATGATCCGGACGTTGCCCGACTCGGCGTGAAAGACCGAGCACGCGGTCCGGCTCCGGTGCGGCTCCGGGTAAATGAAGCCGGACGGGGAATGGACCTCGACCCGTCCGACCGGTGAGATCGGCCTTGAGGCCGCGACACAGGAGCGGCGAACGGCGGACGAGCCTGG
>JAQGHQ010000483.1 GCA_028288765.1 Gemmataceae bacterium
CCGGGGCCGGAGTGGGCGCCGGTGGTGCCGCCGGCTCCTCGCCCGGTGCGGCCGCCGCCCCCTCGACGAACAGCCAGGCGGGCAGGGCCCCCGCCCCCGACGGGACGGCCCGCTCGCGGGCGGCGAATACGTCGATCACCGCGCGGGTTTGGTACTTGGCCCGGAGGGCGGTGACGAGCTTGGCCCGCTCGGGGGTCGCGTTCCGCGGGTCGAGCCCGGGCCAGTCGCGGCGGAGCCGGTCGGCGGCCTCGGCGGTGAGGACCTGGGGCGACTGCCACCCGGCGTCCGGGTCGACCTGGAAGTGGAGCCGCATCCAGGCCGGGAGTTCGGCCGCCAGGAGCGGCGCGCAGGGCGGGCCGTAGGCGGTGGTCGGGTCTTCCGGGGCGTAGTTCGTGTAGTGGTAGAACGGCCGGCTGTCCTCGACCCCGAGCGCCGGGAGCACCCGCCCGTCGAGCCGCCACAGCGCGCCCTGCACGTCCTTTTCCAGGTCGGCCCGGGCCGCCGACTGCCGCTGGGCTTCCTCCACCCGGAGGGCGGCGACGGTCACCCAGCCGAGCCCGGCGAACACCAGCCCGGCCACCAGGAAGTAGATGATCGGCCCGCCGACGGGGCCGAGTAACCGACGGGTCATGGGTCGTCCTCCCGCGCCACCAGGGCGGGTCCGGCCATGTACCCGTGGGCCCTGACTGTCACGATCACCTCGACCTGGTCGTCGTCCGCGACGGCCGGGTCCTTGAGTTTCGCCCGGAGCCGGGCGACGTGCATGTCCACCGCCCGGGTCTCCAGCCCGGCGGTCCCGATCCCCCACACCCGGGAGAGCAGTTCCTCCCGCGACACCGCCCGCTCCTTGTTCGCCACCAGGTAGCGGAGCAGGGCGGCCTCCGTCTCGGACAGGTCGGACCGGGTGCCGCAGGTCCAGCGGACCTCGCGGCGGTGCAGGTCGATCGTCCCCTTCCCGACCCGGACCAGCCGGACCTCGGGGACCGGCCGCATCGTCCGCCGGAGCACCGCCTCGACGCGGGCGATCAGTTCCTTCGCCGAGAACGGCTTGACCACGTAGTCGTCGGCCCCCATCTTCAGCCCGCGGACCCGGTCGTCCTCACTCCCCCGGGCGGTCAGGATGATGACCGGGCGGGTCGGGCAGGTGCGGCGGAGCTCGGCCAGGACGTCCAGCCCGTCCCGCTTCGGCAGGAGGAGGTCGAGCAGGACGAGGTCGACCCCGGCCGCGGCCCCCTCGCGCAGGCCGATCGCCCCGTCCCCGGCCTCGGTCACCTCGTACCCGCTCAGCCGGAGCGCGTCGGACACGCCCCGGCGGATCGCCGGCTCGTCCTCGACCACCACGATGCGGGCCTTCGGCATCTGACGGACCTCCGGGGCGGGCGGGGTTGCCTCTTCACTGCCCACCGCGCACTGCCCACTGCTCACTTCTTCGGAGCGGCCGGTGCCAGAACGACGTCGAACACGCCGGTCTCGATCACCTGACCGTTCACCTTGCCCTTCGCCAGCGCGATGACCAGCGACGGCTTGATGAACTCGTCCGCCTGGTTGAACCTGTCGCCCTGGAAGTACAGCTGGGTCACCAGGGATGCGTACCCGGCCTTCCGCACCATGTAGTGAATGTGGGACGGCCGCCACGTGTCCGGCCCGGTCTTGTACGGCCCCGGGTGGACGGTCTCGAATTCATAATACCCGGTCTCGTCGGTCAGCACCCGGGCGCGGTTCGGGTAGACCCCCTTGGCCGGCGGGGTCTTTGGGTCGTCGTTGTCGTACCGCCCGTCGGCGTTCGCCTGCCAGACGTCGAGCACCACGCCGACGAGCGGCTTCTTCGTGTCGAACCCCCACACCCGCCCGCGGATGAGCATCACGGTGCCCCTTTCCAGCGGCGGGGTGACCTTCGCCCGGAACGGGGCACCCTCGCGGAAGTACGGGCCGAGGATGTTGTCCTCGGTCGGCCTGACGCCCGCCGTCAGGGTCAGACCGGTCTCACCGGGCAGTGGGCCGTCGAACGGGTCGGCGCCGCACAGGACCTTCTGGAACTCCGGGTAGTGGTCGAGGCTGCCGCTCGGCAGGGTCGGGAGGGCATCGGCCCGGAGGACAAGCCCGGCGGACCCGGCGGCGGCCAGGCCGCCCTTCAGGAAGAACTCGCGGCGGGAGACGGACGACATCGGTTCACTCCGTTGGCAGGAATCGCGGGACTCAGGGCCGGCCACGGCGGCACGGCCCCATTATCCATTCCCGCGAGGGCGGCAGACTGATCCCGAGGCCCCCGATCATTAACCACAGAGTCACAGAGAACACAGAGGAAAACAAAAAAGGAGAGGCACGAATGATTCGAGGGCGGTCTTCCTGGGTTCTCTCGATCGTTCTCCTCCTCTGTGTTCTCTGTGACTCTGTGGTTAATCGCATTTCTGGCCGCGGCTCATTTCGCCAGGAACCCGCCGATGTTGATGTTCTTGTCGAGTTCCAGCTTGAACTCGTACTCGATCATCAGGGCCTTCTCCCCGTTCTGGTTCGGCTGGACGGTCACGTCCCACCGGAGGAGGCCCTTCGGCTTCTCGTCCCGGACGTACAGCGGGTCGGTACTCAACTCCTGCTTCGGGGTGTTGAGCGTGACCGCGATCGTCTGGGCGGCCTCGGCGTGCGGCATCCGGTCCCACACCTGGACCGACACCGGGTCCTTCTTGTAACTCGTCACGGCGATCCGGTATTTGAACGTCAGCACCTGGTTCCCGCCCTGGGTGGTCCGGGTCTTGTCCAGCAGGACCCGGCTGACCTGCAGCTGGGGGTCGACCCCGAACCCGACGGTGAACGGCTTCCCGACCGCGACCAGCGGGAGTTTCGTCTGGCCGACGAAGTCGCTGCCCAGGTACATCGTCGCCTCCCCCGGGAGCAAGACGTGTTCGCTGGTGTTCGTGAGGTCGGCGATCCGGTACACGTTCGGGGTCAGGACCGGGACGGCCTTGTAGTAGAACCGCGGGGTCAGGTCGAACCGGGTGATCTCCAGCACCTGCTCGTCGTTCCGGCTCGGGACGGTCATCGGCCCCTTCGTCCGGTAGGTGACGCTCGGCCCGTCCCCGACCGGCCCGCGCCCGGCCGGATCCGCCTTGGCGAGCTCGTCCTTTTCGAGCAGGAGGTCGCGGAACTGTTCGAGGGCGGCCGCGTCGTTCTGCTGCTTGTCGGCCGCCTCGGACTTCTTCTGGGTGTAGTTGTCGGCCGCCAGCCGCCGCTGATCCTTGGCCTGTTTCTCCAGGTCTTTCGCGTAGGCCGTCGGGTTCGGGATGCCGCCGGCGCCCCCGGCAGCGGCCGGGCCGCCAGAGGGGTCTTTCGCCCCGCCCGGGGCGGTCACGAACCCGGCCCCGCCCACGGACACCTCGAGCACCCGGAGGTCCGGCGGGGCGGCGTTCAGGAGTGGCTGGGCGGTGGACAGGGTGAGGTTGACGTTCGTCCAGTCCTCGCCGGTCTGCTGCTCGACCGCGGCCAGGTATTCGAGGGTGACCGCGTCCTTGTCCTTCGCCCCGGCCCGGAACTTGTACAGCGGCCGCCACGCCGCGTGGCTGACGAGGTAGTTCAGCCTGACCGTCCCGGCCCCGGCCTTCTTGTCCACCACGATCACCGCGTCCCGCTCGGTCCGGACCGACCCGCCGGCCTTCTCCCCGAGCAGCCGCTTGTTGAACTCGATCTGTTCCTGGGTGGCTTCCAGCTGCTGCTTGATCGCGAGTGCTTCCTTGGACCGCTTGGCCCGGTCGTCCTGGACGAACTTGGCCAGGGTGATGACCTTCTCGGGGTCGAGCTGGCCCTTGTCGGTGACGGTCTCCAGCGTCTTCGCGGTGAACCCTTCCAGCTTGTCGAGGAGCTTCAGGTTCTCTTCGGCCGCCTTCAGGTCGGCCTGGAACCCCTGCACCTTTCCGTTCAGAGTCTTGAGCTGGGCCTCGAGCTTGCGGACCTCCTCCCGGGTGTCCTCGGCGATGGCCCGGGTGCGGAACCGGACGCTCAGCACCCGCAGCCCGTCGCCGCCCTCGGCGTAGAGGGAGCTCTCGAGGGTGAACGGGGGCAGCGGCGAGACGACCACTTCGGTCAGCCCGCCGGTTTCCGGCAGGGTGACCTCGCGGGTCACGAGGGCGTTGGCCTGGTACAGCGTGACGGCGACGATCTTGCTCGGGGCCGGCTTGACCGGGTCGGGCTTCGCATCCTGCCCCCGGGCGACGGTCGCCAAGGACACGGCAAGGATGAACAGGGAGAGGAGGCGGGTCATGGGAACTCCGATGTCTTGGCGAGCGGGGGGCGTGAGCCC
The DNA here is from genome assembly GCA_028288765.1 of Gemmataceae bacterium. Classification (GTDB taxonomy): domain Bacteria; phylum Planctomycetota; class Planctomycetia; order Gemmatales; family Gemmataceae; genus Urbifossiella. Next base: position 4,292 of record JAQGHQ010000483.1, read on the forward strand.
CCCGAGTTGCCCGATAGCTACCAACCACCTTTCGCGAACTCGGGGGGCTCACGCCCCCCGCTCGCCCGGGCTCACTTTTTCTCGGCCGGGGTCTCGAACCCCTTGCCCCTGGCCTGGTCGCGGACGACACCCTTGACCGCCTCGTCGAGGGCTTTCTCGGTGTCCGTCCGGGGCTGCTTGGCGACCTCCTCGTCCACCTTCTTCTGCCGCTTGGCGGCCAGGTCGCCGATCTTCTTCTGGATGCCGGCCCGCTCCTCCGTCTTCTTCTTGACGTACTCGACCCGCTCGTCCGGGGTGAGCTTCTTCAGCTCGTCGGGCAGGTCTTCCTCCTTGACCTTCTTCAGGTCGAACGTCTTGTCGTCCTTCATCCGGTCGACGAGGTCCCAGGCGCTGTTCCGGTAGAGGGCACCCGCCTTGGACTCGGCGCGGGCGAGGGCCGCGACCGGGGCGGCGGGGGCCCCGCCGGGACCGGGGGCCGCCGGGGCCTTGGCCGCATTCACGTCCTGGGCGAGCTGGTTCGCGGCCCGGTCCTTGCCGCCCTTCCCGTAGGCCACATAGGTCTTGTTCAGCTCGTCGTTCAGCTTCAGGATCTCGGCGTCGAACTCGGTCTTGACCGCGACCTGATTGGTGGTCTTGTTCTGGTCGATGTTGACGTACCGGCCGCCGCACTTCTCGGCGAACGCGGCCCAGCCCGCGGCCTCGGGGTGGTTCGCCCGCCCGCAGTAGATCGTGTTCACGACCACCCCGTTCTTCTTGGCCCGGGCCGCGACGTCGTCGAGCCCGACCTGTTTGTCCTGGTCGGCCGGCTCGTTCCCGCAGACGAAGATCAGCTTGAGCGCCCCGGCGTCGGTGCTCCACTTCTGGTCGGCGAGGGCCGTGTTGGTGACCCGGGCGACGAATTCGGTCCCGCCGTTGATCGTCAGGGCGTTGAGCGCCTTGTACACGTCGTCGAGGTCGGCCGTCAGGTCGACGTCCTTTCGCACCCACCCGGTTTCCTGGGGATAAGTGCTGTGCCCGTAGCTGTACAGCGCGACCCGGAGGTTCGGGGTCGGCTTCAGCCGGGCCAGCTCGTTGACGATGTCCCAGAGCTTGATCTTTGCCGAGTCGATCAGCCCGTTCATGCTCCCCGACACGTCGAGACAGAGGACCAGGTCGATCGCCTTGCCCTCCGCGGGTTTGGCCTCGGCCGGCCTGGCGGGGTCGGGCTTGGCGTCGGCCGCCAGCAGGGGGGCGGCAGGCAAAAGCGGCACGGCTGCCGCAGCCAAATAGGCGAGCAGACGCAGAGCGAGGGACATGTGGGATCCTCCTCGGGAAAACCGGGACGAAGTTCACCTCACCCATTCGATGGGGATTGTAACAGCGGGGTTGTGACACGGGTGTAACAAGTCAGTAACCGAAGCGCAACGCCGATTGGGGGTAAGGGCACCGTCGGCGGAAAGGATGAACCACGGAGACACAGAGGGCACGGAGACAGAACCGGAGACGGAGACCTTGATTCGGGACGGCGGAGAGGGATCGGGGTTTCAATATAGGGGCGAATGATCGGGCTCGCGAGGGTGGTGGGTCCCCCGAAATCGGTGGCATTACCGTCTGCTTGAGGACACTTTTCCCAACAGACCCAGTCTCCAGACTCTCCGGCATAACCTCTGAGATCCACATATCTTCTGGAAAAACAGCCGAGCTGGATGGTTAAGATTAGTTAAGATTTGCTGGTTGCGAACGGCGCACGGCCTCGGATCGGACGATTCAGCCGGCGGTGATTAACTTTCGTTAACTCATTAACTATATTCCGCAGTAAATATTCTACATAATAGACAATTAATTATTTGTCTATTTAATAGACAATATCTCTTCGCCTGAATTCGATCGGTTCCGCCCGTTTCAATTGGCGGACCTGGGGCGGGAACGGCCGGAGCCAAGGACGACCTCCGGTTGCTCACCGGTCTTTCCTCGGCCCCTCATCCTCTTTGCCTTCTATGCCCGCGTGATAAAGGTTGCTCTTTCCCAATTTCACGCCGTCTAGGGATCTTGCGCCAGTTCCGCGGGTTCCACACGGGATGATGGTCGTTCCGGGTTTGTGCAAAGTTCGGGGGTTCGGGAGGCCGAAACCTGTCCTGACGCGACCGAGCGCACAAACTCTCGTCCGCAAAAAACTGCCTGCCCCCCTGCTCCGGCGAGCAGGCGCTGCGGGCCATCGTCTTGGGGTGCGACGACCGCTGGGGGGAAGTATGAAACGAACCGCGACGACGTTAGCTCTGTTGGCCGGGTTCGGCGGCGGGTGCGTCAGCTCCGACGGCCCGAACGCCAAGAAGCAGGGCCAGATCGGCGGGTACGGGACTGTGACCCGACCCATGACCATCCCCGGGGCCCAGGGCCCGGCCGGGGAGCCGGTGCCCATGACCGCCGCCCGGGGGGCCATGCCGTCCACCCCGAACACGGTGTTCGGGTCGAGCGGCGTTCAGCCCACCCCGAACACGGTGTTCGGGTCGAGCGGCGTCCAGCCGGCCGGGGGTGCCATGCCCTCCGGCGGTGCAGGCGTGGTCCGGGCCCATCTACCAAGCCTGACCGGTGCCAACTCCAAAGTCGTACAGGCGAATGGGTACGGCCCGCCCGGGCCGACGGGGGGCATCCTCCCGGTGCCTGGGATGGGTCCGCCGGGCGCGGTCGCCGCGGTCGGGGCCATCAACCCGGGGATGCGGCCGGCCGTCACGAACCAGCGGAGTTCGATCAACTTTACCGGCCCGGCCGGGATGAAGATCACCTGGCAGCTGCCGGGCGGTGGATTTAACGACGAGGCCAGCGGGCTGACCGCCCCGAAGGACTATAACTTCCTTCAGGGGCAGGTCTACCGGCTGCGGCTGTCGCAGATCCTCCCGAACTACCCCGGGCGGACGTTCTACCCGACCCTGGAAGTGGCCCCGGTGACGCCGAAGACGCTCACCTTCCTGGCCCATTCCTCGATCCCGATCACGTTCGACGACGAGGACTTCCGGCAGGCTGCGGCCGGGAACCTGGTGGTGAAGGTGGTTTACCTCCCGGACCCGGCGTTCCAGGACTACGCGACCGTCGGCGCGGACGTGATCGTTTCGACCCGCCTGGACCCGAGCGCCGACCCCGTCGCCGAAGCCCAGAAGCGGGGGACGATCCTGGCGATCGTCAGGCTCGGGAACATCGACCTCGAGAACCGGGCGTCGCCGGCGATGACCGCCCCGCCGCCGGGCGTGTTCATCCCGCCCGGTGCGCTCATGCCGCCGGTCATCGCCCTCCCGCCGGGCGGGCCCGCCCCCGTCGCCCCGCCGGCGCTGATGCCGACCCCGGGCGCTCCGAAGCTAGTGCCCGGACCCGGCGCGGGTGTCATCCCGCCGGGCTCCACAAGCCTCGCCGGGCCGGTTGCCCCGTCGACCTCGCCGCCCCCGCTGGCCCGGCCGGCCGCCCCGAGCCCGCTCCCGCCGATGCTGAACGCAACCGATTCGCCGCGGCCGAGCTCCCTCCCGCCGATCAAGTGAGTGGGTGGCGTTGCGGTTCCCCATCGACCCGAGCGTCTCACAATGCCCACCCCGCCGGTGGGCATTTTGTTTAAGGGGTTCGCCATGACCGTCGGAGTGCTGACGCTGCTGGGTTCGCTCGCCGCCGGCGGGCCGACCGCCCCCGGGCCAGTCCCGGTGCCGGGGATGGGGCCGCCCGCGGGCGTCGCCGGGGTAGGGATGCCCGGCGGGATGGCTCACCCCCTGCCGGCCGGAGCGCCGGTGATGATGCCGACCCCGCAGCCCGGGATGGGATTGCCCGTCCCCGCGCCCGTGCTGGCGGCGCGGGTACTCGCCCCGAAAGGGGTGCGGGTGACCATTTACCCCGGCTCGCCCCTCGCCCGGATGTACGACGCCCCGGCCGTGATCGGCTTCCGACCCGGGTACGTTTACCGGCTGGAGCTGGCGAACCTGCCGTACCACCCGGGGAAGGTGCTGTACCCCGAGGTCGAGGTCCGCGGCACGCTCGTCCCGCGGGCGGGCATGAAGTACATGGACTGGCCGACCCCGCTCCTCTTCACGCAGGCGGACATCGAGCGGGCGCTCACCGGGTCGGTCATCACCAAGGCCGTGTACCTCGAAGACCCGGAGAAGGCGATCCCGGCCGAGTTCGGGCTGGCCGCCCCGGTCGAGCTCACGGCCGGATCGGAAGAAGAGGCGATCAAGGAGGCGGTCGCGAACGGCCGCCTGGTCGCGGTCGTCAGGCTGGGGAACAAGGTCCCCGACCCGAACTGGCTCCTGGCGACCGCGGTCGACGGGACGATCCTGCCGCCCGGCGAGAAGTTCCTCCGGGCGCCGGTGGTCCCGCCGACCATCCCGTACTACGCCTGCCCGCTGTACGACCCGCTGCTCGGGCCGAAGGGCCCGAAGGAGGAGTGCTTCGTCGACGGCGGGGACCGGGGAGACCCGCTCGGGATCGGGCCGCATGGCCGACTCGGCGGGCTGAACCCGACCGACGTGGGGGTGGAGTACACGATGGCCGGGCGGCGGCGGGTGACCACCTCGAACGTCGTCTGCCTGTGCGTCCCGCGGTTCGTGATCCAGCGGGCGGAGCTCGTCCCGGGCGGGTTCAACGTGCCGATCATCCTGGCCGGGACGGTCGGGGCGTCCGGCCTGCAGGGCATCCGCGACCGGCACGCGGCGATGGCCGAGGTCGGGGCCGAGCGGCCGGCCGGGTTCGCGGCCCGGCAGCGGCCGAAGGCCTACATCGGCCGGCTCGGGTCGGCGTTCTTCCTCGGGGCGAGCCGGCCGTCGGTGGTCGGCCAGATTGAGGGGGTGGCGGTGACCGGGGCGGTGGTTGAGCCGGAAGTGCTCACCGCGTACCCGTCGGCTTGCCCGCTCACGGTGACCAAGTCGGTGGACGCGCCCGGCCCGGTCGAGTCGGGGGCGGAGGTGACGTTCACCATCCGGTACGTGAACACCGGGAACAAGCCGATCTCGGACGTGGTGGTGAGCGACAGCCTCAGCGGCCGGCTGGAGTACGTGCCCGGGTCCGCGCAAACGGACCGGGCGGCGAACCTGTCGGTGGCCGCGAACGAGGTCGGGTCGGTGGTCGTGCGGTGGGACCTGCCCGGCGTGATCCTCCCGGGCCAGGGCGGGACCGTGAAGTTCCGCGCGAAGGTGCGGTGAGCGGTCGGCGGAACCGGGACAGCGGCGTTCGCGGCACCCGGGACGAACAAAACGCCGACCCCCGGTTCTTCCGAAGGAACCGGGGGTCGGCGTTTTGTTCCGACTAACGGCGGAGTCCGGTTTGTTCACTCATCCTCAAATTCCGGACGTGGGGGCGGGCGCGCGATTTACTGACGTGTCAGGTCCGGGTGTGATACGCTAAACCATAAGCCCCCAAGCGGTTTCAGGAATGCGAGGAGGGTTTCCGTGCCGAGTCCCACGCCACCAATCGGAATTCGATCAGTCGACATCAAGGACTTTCGCCGCATCGATTCTCTGTACCTCGATTTCCGCGGAGCGGATGAAGACGCGTCGGACATCGTTGTGATCGCCGGGCCGAACGGGTGCGGCAAGACTGCCGTGTTGGAAGCGTGCCTGATCGCACTCGGGTTCGAAGGTGCTCTTCAGGGGGCGAGAGGGCCAGACGCGACCCGCACGGGCCGCAGCAGCTGGGCGGTCGAGGCCGAGGTGCAGACCCCGCAAGGGATCTTCCGAACTGTTGCCGACTCGAACGGTCGCAAAAAGTGGTTCGACCTAGCGAAACAGCAGCAAACCGATGCGGTGGCCATCCCGTGCTTGTATTTCAGCTCCTGGAGAGCGCCGAAGTTGGTCGGGGCTCTGCCGATCACGGCGGGCAAACCGGGAAACCGGCCCAAAAACACCGAGCAAAACCGGATTTGGCGCGCCAAACAGCATTTGATCGACAGCAAAGCCCACCGGTTGATGTCGAAGGGAACTTTGTTTGAGGGAGCCGAAGCTTACGAGGAAGACCTGAGACGACTCAACGAGGTTTGGGCTGCGTTTTATCCTCAAACCGGGGAGACGTTCGTTGTCGAACCGATCAGCCCAGACCCGCGTGACGGGTTCGACGTCTTTTTGACCTGTCGTGACGGACGTAAGGTTCCTGTCGATGCGTTGAGTTCCGGACAACTGGAACTGTTCGCCCTGTTCGGTGCGCTAATGCTCGTTAAATTCCGTGACGGCGTGTTGGTCATCGATGAGCCCGAACTCCACCTCGACCCTCAGTGGCATGCCCTGATGGTGCGTGCAATTCGGCGTTTCCTACCTGCAGCACAATTGATTGTCGCCACGCACTCACCCAAGGTCTACGACTCGGTGATGTCGTTCCAACGACACTTTCTCATTCCCGAGAGTGACCCCCGATCATCAGCCTGGAAAACTAATACTGAAGGCGTTCCTGCCACGTGACCGCTGTCGCCCACCTCGCCGCCTTGTACTCGGCCGCCCCGATCATTCTCTGGGTCGAGGACCCGATAACCCGGGACTACCTCACAAAGGTCTGGGACGATCCGCCAGAGATCTCCTTCCTGATCGCAGGGGGGAAAGCCTCGGTTCGGCCCACAGTTTCGGCGGCCGAACAGGAGGGCATCTCGCACGTTTTCGGGCTGGCGGACAGGGACTTCGGGCACTCCAACATCGCGAACTGGAACGCCGCGGGAACGAGGGTCTTCTACCTTCCCCGGCACGAAATCGAAAACTATACGCTGGACGTCCCGGCGATTCACGGCTGCGCGTTGCACAACCGGGGACGCAGCGTCGCGGATGTTGCTACGGAATTGAACCGACTGGCCATGACCCAACCAATCTGGCTGGCGTGTCGCCGGGTTATCTCCGACCTGCGGGAGGAGATCCAAGGAGATTTCCCCGGCCACCCGGCCCTGGTCGCCGTTACGACCCTCCTTCTTGCCGAACAGCACATCGTTGCGTCGAACTGGTTCACCCAGCTGTCCGTGCGGGCAGCGACGTGGACACGTCCGGGGTACTTGGCGACCAAGCTGCAAGACGCCGAACGGGCCTTTAACGCGGCCCGGGTCAACGGCACCTGGCTCTCCGAGTTCTCGGGCAGGGAGCTATTCCGCCCGTTGCGGAGTTACGTCTACCAGCCGCCTCGGTTACCCGGTAACCCCGACAGCGACTTCGCCAAGGCGGTCGGGGAGTGGCAGCAGGCCAACAACGCGGGTCCCGCTGACCTGACGCAACTTCGCTCCGCGTTGCGGATCAAAGTTGGTTTGCCCCCGTGAGAATGGTCGTGACCGAAGCGCGCATCGCGATCAGGCGGTTTCGCCGCCCGCGTGGCCGGTCGGTTCCGGGTGCCCGTTCCGCTCCGGGGGGCCGCTCAGGCCGATGTACCGGACCCTCACGGCCGGGCCCGCGATGTGGTGGAGCAGGTGCTTCGGCAGGTGGCACCGGATCACCACCTCGTTCGCCTCGTCCCGGAACTCCTGCCGGTAGATCTCGGCGTGGGCGTTCAGGAACGCCAGCACCCGGCCGTTCCCGGCTTCGGTCACCACCTCCGCCTCGGCGAAGTCGGCGGCCAGGGCCTGCATCACCGCCTCCTCTAGTGTCGCGATCCCCTCCCCGGTCAGGCCGCTGACAGACACCGCCCGCGGGTGGTGGGCCGTCAGCACCTGGAGCTGCCCCCGGTCGGCGAGCTTGTCGACCTTGTTGAGCACCAGGATCGTCGGCTTCTGGTCGCACTCCAGCTCCGCCAGCACCTCGTTCACCGCGCGGATGTGGTCCTCCGCCTGCGGGTTGCTCGCGTCCACCACGTGCAGGAGCAGTTTCGCGTGCCGGGCCTCGGCCAGCGTCGCCCGGAAGGACGCGACCAGGTGGTGTGGGAGGTCGCGGATGAACCCGACCGTGTCCGACAAGAGCACCCGCCCCCAGTCCCGGATGTGCCACTGCCGGGTCCGGGTGTCGAGCGTCGAGAACAGCTTGTTCTCGACGTACACGCCCGCCTTCGTGAGCGTGTTCATCAGGTGCGACTTCCCGGCGTTGGTGTAGCCTACCAGCGAGACGGTGTGCTCGCCGGACCGGCTCTTCACCTCGCGGTCCTTCCGGGCCTGCACCTCTGCCAGCTTGTGCTTCAGGTCGCGGATCCGGTTCCCGACCAGCCGGCGGTCGGCCTCGAGCTGGGTCTCGCCCGGCCCCCGCAGCCCGATCCCGCCGCCCTTCTGCCGCGACAGGTGGGTCCACATCTGCTTCAGCCGGGGGAGCGAGTACTCCAGCTGCGCGAGCTCGACCTGCAGCCGGGCCTCGCTCGTCTGGGCCCGGGTGGCGAAGATGTCGAGGATCACCTCGCTCCGGTCCAGGACCTTGACGCCCAGGGCCTTTTCGAGGTTCCGGGCCTGGGCCGGGTTGAGGTCGTTGTCGAACACGACCACGTCGGCGTCGGTCGCCTCGACGAGCCCGTGCAGTTCCTGGACCTTGCCGCTGCCGATGTACGTGGCGAGCTGGACGTCATGCCGCTTCTGGGTGAGCTCCGCGACCACCGTCGCCCCCGCGGTGGTCGCCAGCCCGCGGATCTCGTCGCACGGGTCGTCTCCCACCCACGGCCGGCCCGGCAGCGCCACGCTGACCAGGACCGCCTTCTCGCTCGCGACCGAAAACTCGTCCCGCTGGTGGTCAAATGCCTTGCTGATATCAGTATCCTCCTGTCGGGTGACCCCATCTTAGATGGACGTCACCCTCCCGGGGAGCAAAAGAAATGGGCGGGTTTTTTGGTGGGGGCAACTTTCCAACTTGCCCCACCAAAAAACCCGCGGCCCGTCCGGGAAGACATCCCGGACGGGCCGCGGGTTCAGGCCGCGCCCCGGGCGGGGCGGGCCGAACAGGTTACCGTGAGCGGACTCACCGCACGTCCTCGGCGCCCGGGAGGAGCGAAACCTTCGGCAGCTTGACCTCCTTGCCGCCCGTCGTGAACACCGGGTTCACGTGGACGCTGAACGTCTTGCGGTCCGGGTTCAGCTTGTACGACGCCCGGATGTCGGCCGCCGAGCCCATACCGGGGAGCACCTGCTCCCGCGAGGCGGCGACGGCCGGCAGGGCCGGGCCGTTGCCCTCGACCGCGGAGGTCATCATCGACCCGGCCGAGCCGAACCCGCCCCCGAACCCGACCTTGCCGGCCGCCGGCACCGGGTCGGCCTCGAACCGGAGTTCGGTCACGTCGGCGGTCACGGCCGCCAGCTCGACCCGCGACCCGCCGTCGAGCTTGATCTCGACCGGGGACGGGTTGTTCATGTCGACCGGGATCAGGTCGAAGGACTCCCGCGGGGTGCCCTTGAACCGGGTCACGCGGATCTGGGCGGTGCCCCCGACCGGCCGGCCGAACGCCTTCCGGACCGACACCTTGTAGCTGCCGCTAAACGCGCTCGCGGCGGCGTAGACCTCGAACCGGCCGTCGTCCGTCTGCTCGATCTGGTCGGCCTTCAGCACCCCGCCGCCGGTCGTCCGCTTGGTGGTCGCGGAGCAGACCGAGCCGGTCGGCTCGGCGACGATCAGGTCGAGGTCGGCCGGGCCCTGCCACCCGAGCTCGATCACCAGGTCCCTCTGGGTCTGCTCGATCAGGGCTTTCTGGACCCCGTCGGCCTTAATCCCGGCGGCGGCGAACCGGGCCTGGAACTTCCCGAGCATGTCCCGGGTCTTCGCGTGGTAGTCGACCCCGTCCCCCACCGGCCAGTCGCGGTGGAGCAGGTTGGAGGCCGCCCACTCGACGGTGTCGGGCTTCAAGTCCTTGGCGAACTCGGCGTAGGCCAGGGCGTTCGCGTACGGGCCGGGCTGGTCCGGGCCGCACGCGGCGGCCCGCCGGCAGAACCGGATCGCGAGGTCGTGGTTCTTCAGGTCGGCCTCGGCCTTGGCGGCCTTCAGGTACGCCTTCGGGCTGGTCGGGTCGAGGTCGATGGCGGACAGGGCGGCCCGCTCCACCTCGGCCGGCGGGGCGTGGCTCATCTGGAGCGCGACGGCCAGCGACTGGTGGGCCCAGTCGTCGGTCGCCAGCCCCTTGCGGAGGTTGGCCTTGAGGATCTCGGCGGCCGGCCCGTACTCGTCGTTCTCCATCAGGAAATCGGCACAGGCGACGATCAGCCCCGGGTCGGTGACCGTCCAGTCGACCGCCTGGTTCCACATCCGCTTCGGGTCCTTGCTGAGCTTCTTCATCAGCGCGTCCGGGTCGAACTTCGGGTCGACCATGGTCGGCCGGGCCGCGATGACGAGCGGCTCCGGCGGGGCCACCGGCTTCGGCGCGGGCTTGACGGCCACCGGGTCCTTCGCCGGGTTCGGGTTGGCCGCCGGGTTCGGCCTCGGGGTACTGCCCGGGCCGATCACCAGCGGGTCCCGGTTCGGCGCGGGCGGGGCGGCGGCCATCCCCTCCTTCTTCAGCTTCATCGTCCCGTTCCCGTGGTACCGGGAGGTGCCGCGGACGATCAGGGCGCGGGCCGGCGGGTAGTACCCGAGCGAGTTCCGCTGCTGCGAGGTGAGGAAGGACTCCTCCTGCGGGTCGTTCGGGTTCTGCATCGGCGGCGGGACGTTCGCCCACTCGCCCCGGGCCACGGTCTCGAAGATCAGGTTCATGAGCAGCCGTTCCTGGGTCCCGCCCTGGAGCCCGAACTGCCCGCCGAGGTTGCCGAACTGGCCGAGCCCGCCGCCGCCGCCGAGCCCGACGATCCCGCCCCCCTGGTTGCCGAAGAACGGGTTCTGCCCGGCGCCCGCGGCCCCGCCCGCCGCCTGGAGGCCGCCCCCCTGGTTGAACGGGTTGCCGCCCCCGCCCTGGCCGTTCCCGCCCAGGAACCCGGCCAGCCCGCCGCCGTAGAGGCTCGCGGCGCCGAAGATCGCCAGCGTCTGCTGCTGGACCTGCAGGTTCTGCTGCAGGGTCGCCTGGTTGACCCCCTGCGGGATCGGGATCACCAGGTCGGCGACCGGGAACACCCGGGTCACCTTCTCGTCCAGCCGGGAGTCGTAGTTGGTGATCTCGATGTAGTCCGGCCGGACCATGTAGGTGACCTGCGGGACGCTCAGCCCGCGGAGGTAGATGTCCAGGAACGTGCCGAGGGTCATCCCCTCCAGCTTGGTCGCGGACAGCCTCGTCGCCTTGGCGTCGGGCAGCTGGTCCGCCGTATCGGTGAACGCCGCCTTGTTGATCACGAACGTGATCTGGTACCGGGTGGCGAGGTCGGCGAGGACTTCCGACAGCGGGGTGGTCTGGAGGTCCTTCTCGTACGACACCCGGGTGTTCTCCAGGGCGCTCTGGAGCTTCTTCTGCGTCGGCGACGACTCCGACCCGAGGATCGAGTTCTCGTACCGCTCCTTCCGCAGCCCGGTCAGCTCGCGCCAGACCGCGGCCGGGGGGAAGTGGACCGGCGGCTCGTCGGGGTACGGGATGTGGGACTTCTCGCTCTGCATCATGGCGAGCAGGAACCGGTCCTCGCGGATGCGGACGAGCTCCTTCCACTCCCGCAGCTGGGTCGCCTGCTGGCCGATGATGTAGCTGGCGGTGGCCGCCGCGGGCACGTCCTGGCCGCGGGCGATCCGCTCGTGGATCAGGATCTGGGACTCCTGGTACGCGAGCTCGTACCGGGCCTGGTGCATGAGCTGGCGGAACGCGTCGATCCGCGCTTTAGTCTGGTCCTCCTCGGACTGTTGCCGGTCGAACTCGTTGAGCCTCTGGCGGGTCCGGGCGATCTGCTCCCGCTCGGCCGCCGCCTCCCGCTTGATCTCCGCCCCCTTCAGGAAGATCTCCTGCATGACCGACCCGAGGTCGGCCACGAACTGGTTACGGGCCTGGTCGCTGATCCCGCCGTAGGCGAGGATCTCGTCCCGCTGCCGCTTCAAGTCCTGGTACGCCTGGTCCGGGTCGGTCCGGAGCAGCTGGCGGGCGCGGCGGATGGTCGAGTCGACGAGCACCCGGTACCGCTGCTCCTCGATCCGCCGGAGGGCTTCGGTCTCCCGGATCCGGTCGATCGGGGCTGGCGGGGCGGCCCCGGGCGGGACCGGCGGGGGCGGGGGCTGGGCCCCGGCCGCCGGCGGCTGCGGGTCCTGCTTGGCGATCGCCTGGAGCACGATCTTGGCGGCCCCGTTCTTGTCGATCTTGAGGGCGTCGGCCTTGGCCGAGATCCTCTTCTCCAGGTCGGCCTTGGTGATCCGGCCGGTCTTCATCTTCTCGACCAGGGAGACCCCGGCCCCGGCCTCCTCGTCGGTCGGGTCGATCCGCCGGGCCGCCGCGTACAGCTTCGCGGCCTCGTCCAGCCGGTCCATCGTGACCGCCCAGGTGGCCTGGGTCAGGAACTCGTCCTTGTAGAGCTTGACCTGGGTGGACGCGAGGGCCAGCGCCCGGTCGGCCTGGAGCATGGCCGGGGCGTCCTTGTGCGGGGCGTCCCGCCACTGGTCGAGCATCATGTTCAGGAAGAAGTTCTCGGGCTGCGCCGCGGGCAGGTCCTGGGCGAGGGCCAGGGAAACCGGCCGGTTCGCAGCCTTCCCGGCCACCGTCGCGGTCACCCGCGCGGCGGGCTTCGCGAGTTTGCCCAGCACCAGGGTCGGCTTGTCGCCCCGGAGCGGCGGGATCCGGGTCGGGTAGATCTCGCCGACTTCGTCCCCGAACTTGCACGTGTCGGCCTTCAGCACCGGGGCGTCGATGGCGGCCGTCAGCCGGGCGAGGAACTCGTCCCGGCGGGTGGGGTCGGCGAGGTCCTCCTGGACCCGGACGACGGCCCCGCCGGTGATGGCGGCGAACCCGTGCAGGTTGGCCGGGTTCACCTTGAGCCCGAGCGGGACGGCAAAGAAGAACACGTCGTTCAGGTCCATCTGGGACCCGATGGCGATCCGGTCGGCCTCGGTGACGGGGTCGAACGCGCTCTCGCCGTCGCCGAGGAACAGCACGAGCTGGTGCCGGCCGCGGTTCGGGGCGAGGGTGGCGAGGGCCTTGCCGAGCCCGCCCTTGAGGTCCGTGGCCCCGGACCCGTACTCGACCTCGGTGAGGGCGGCGGCGGCGGCCCGGACGTCGTCCGCGGCGGCCGGCTGGAAGTCCTTGGTGAGGGCGCGGGTGGCGGCCGGGGTGCTGACCGTCCACACGCTCACCCGGTCGTCCGGGGTGAGGGTGGCGGCCAGGCCGGAGAGGATCTGCCGGGCCTGCAGGAGCGGCTTGCCCGCCTGGCTGGCGGACGTGTCCACCAGGACGAGGACGTCCCGCGGGCGGGCCGGGGCGGGGTCGAGGGTCGGCTTGACCTGCCAGGCGAACAGCGTTTCCCCGCTCCGGACCTGGTAGGTAATCGCTGGGTGCTTGCTGAACTTGGTGACCGCGAGCTCGTCGATCACCCGGCCGCCGTCCGGGCGGGCGTCCGGGCCGGCCGCGGGGGGCGAA
>JAQGHQ010000264.1 GCA_028288765.1 Gemmataceae bacterium
GGCGAACCGGCCCCGCTCCGGCGGGCGGCGCTCCTGGCCCGGCGGGATCATCGACAGCGAGATCTTCTTTTCCCCCGGCTTCACCTCGATCACCCAGACCGAGACCACGTCCCCGACCGCGACCACGTCGTACGGGCTCTTGATGTACCGGTTCGCCATCTGGCTGATGTGGACCAGTCCGCTCTCCTTCAACCCGATGTCCACGAACGCCCCGAACGGGACGACGTTCAGCACCGTGCCTTTGAGCTCCATCCCCGGGTTAATGTCTTCGAGCTTCAGTACGCCCTTCTTGAAGATCGGCGGGGGTACGTCCTCCCGCGGGTCGCGGCCGGGTTTGCCGAGGGCGTCGAGGATGTCGCGGACCGTCGGCTCGCCGGCCTTGAGCCGGGCCGCCACCTCGCCCACGTCGAGCGCCGCGAGCTTCCCGCGGAGGTCGTCGAGCTTCACCTTGTCGCGGAGGTCGGCCGGGGTGAACCCGAGGTCGGCGAGGATCTGCCGGGCGGCCGGGTAGCTCTCGGGATGGATCCAGGTGGTGTCGAGCGGGTCGCCGGCGTCGGGGATCTTGAGGAACCCGGCCGCCTGCGTGTACCGCTTGTCCCCGAGCCCGGCCACCTGGATCAGCTGGTCGCGGGAGGCGAACGCCCCGTTCCGCTCCCGGTACTCGACCACCGACCGGGCGACGAGTTGGTTCATCCCCGAGACGTGCCGCAGGAGCGGGACGCTGGCCGTGTTCAGGTCCACCCCGACCTGGTTGACGCACGACTCGATGACCGCCTCGAGCGAGTCCTTCAGGTGTTTCGGCTTCACGTCGTGCTGGTACAGCCCGACCCCGATGTGCTGCGGGTCGATCTTCACCAGCTCCGCGAGCGGGTCTTGCAGGCGGCGGCCGATGCTGATGGTCCCGCGGGTGGTGGCGTCGAGGGTCGGGAACTCCTCCCGGGCCACCGGGCTGGCCGAGTAGTCGCTCGCCCCGGCCTCGATCACGATCACGTAAGCCAGGTCGGTCGGGGCGTCGGGCAGCCCGTCGAGGCTGATCTCGGGCGCGGGCGGCCGGGGGGCCGGAAGCCCCGCCGCGCCCGGCGCGCCGGTGGTGACGGTCTCGCCCGCCGGGGCCGGGGCGCCGGTCGTCTCGACCGCGGTGGTGTCCGGCGGGGGGGCGTGGACGTCCGAGGTGAAGGTCACCCCCGCCGCGGGGAACACCGGGTCGGAGACGATCGTGCCCGACGGGGCGGGGTGGGCCTCGGTGGTGTGCGTTTCGGCGGCGGGTTCGTGGGTCGGCGGGGTGACCGACGGGCCGGCCGGCGCGGCCGCGGCGGGGGCGGGGCCGCCGCTCACGCTCTCGGCCGGGCTCACCACCGGGGCGGGGTTCAGCCGGCGGTTCTCCAGGTCGGCGATCAGGTCGGCGACCAGCTGTTCGGTCTCCCGGCACCCGGTCCCGTTCCCGATCGCGACCACCGAGATCTGGTGTTTGCGGACGAGCTGTTCGAGCTTCCGCTTCGAGTCGGCCGCGTTCTTCTTCTGGCCGTGCGGGTAGACGACGGCGTCTTCCAGCAGCTTGCCGGTCTCGTCGAGGACGGCGAGCTTGCACCCGGTCCGGATGCCGGGGTCGACGGCCAGCACCTTCTTCCCCCGGAGCGGCGGCTGGAGGAGCAGGCTGCGGAGGTTCTTCGCGAACACCAGGACGGCGTGGTCCTGCGCCCGCTCGGTCAGTTCCCGCCGGACCTCGCGTTCGAGGCTCGGGAGGACCAGCCGGTCGAGGGCGTCGGCGGCCACCGGGAGGAGCAGGTCCCGGTGCGGGTGGTCGGCGAGGTTCAGGTGGTAGGCGGCGATCTCGTTCGCCTTCTCCCGGTCCACGTCGACCCGGACCCGGAGGACGTTCGCCTTCTCCCCGCGGTTGATCGCCAGCACCCGGTGCGGCGGGATGTCCCGGACCGGCTCCTTGAAGCTGGCGTACGGCTCGTACTCCTTCCCCTTGCCCTCGGGCAGGTTCTCCACCCGGGTCGCGGCGATCAGCCCCACGTCCCAGATGAAGTTCCGGAGCGGGCCGCGGACGTCGGCCGAGTCGGCGACCAGATCGGCGAGGACGTCTTTCACCCCGGCGAGCACGTCGTCGGTGTTGAGCACCCACTTGTCCGGGTCGACCAGCCCGGGCAGGACCTCGTCGAGCTTGGCGACGGCCGGGTCCCGGGCCCAGATCGCCTCGGCGAGCGGCCCGAGGCCCTTCTCCCGGGCCTCGGTCGCCTTCGACTTCTTCTTCGGCTTGTACGGCAGGTACAGGTCTTCGAGCCGTTTCGGGAACTCGGCCGCCAGGACCGCCTGGGTGAGGGCCTCGGTCAACTTGCCCTGGTAGGCGATGCTCTTGAGGATCGTCCGCTTCCGCTCGGCGAGCGCCCGGAGGTTGGCGATCCGTTCCTGGACGCGGCGGATGACCTCTTCGTTCAGCCCACCGGTCCGCTCCTTCCGGTAGCGGGTGATGAACGGGACGGTGTTCTCCTCGTCGAGCAGCTGGACGACCGCCTCGACCTGCCCCTTGCGGACCTGGAGATCCTGGGCGATGCGGGAGAGGTCGTGCGGCTGCGGGGCCGGCGGGACGGACGGGACCGGTTGGGCGGGAACCACCGGGGCGGACGGGCCGGCGGGGGCGGGGGGGGGGGCGGCCGCCGCGCTTTCCGCCCCCGCGGACCCGACCGCCGATTCCGGTTCGCCCGGCCCGGCCGCCGGGTTCGCCGCTGGGGCCGGGGTCAGCTCCGCGTCCAGGTGGGCCGGGGTCGGGTTCGACGCCCCCGGGGATTCCTCGGTCGAGGCGACCGGGCCGACGGTCGATTCGGTGGTAGCCGCGGCCGTGTCCGGGATCGGCGTCGGGTCGGACGGGTTCATTGCGATCGTCCCTGGTTGACTTCGCGGGCCGGCCCCGGCCTCGGCCGGAGTCGGACAGTTCGAACGGCGGGGAGGTTCATCGGGAAACGCCCCAAGTACGCCGGGCGGCGTTGGAATTGTCATCTTTACGAGCGGATTCCGGATGTGTCAAGGAATCCGGGGGGTGGGTTCACACCGCTTTCGCATTCGGCACCGCGGGCGGCATGACGGGTCCGGCGGGAGAACGGGACCGGACCCGGTGCGTTTCGACCGATCTGGGTCGTCCGGTTCTCCCGTCTAACTCCCGCCGGCGGTCCCCAAAAGATCCGCGAGGACGTTGTCCTGCGGGTAGCTGTGCCCGAGGTGCTGCCGGAACCCCTCGGCGTATTTCACGCCCGCGGCCTTCCCCTGGGCCGCCCCCCAGTCCTTCATCGAATCCACGAGGTTGTCGACCCCGTGGTGCTTCCGCAGCCATGCCCGCTGGCTCTCGTGGCACCCCAGCATCCGGGCCTTGTCCTCGATCACCGGCCCGATGTCGATCCGGAACGCCGGCAGGATCGGGTTCCCGAATGCGTCCTTTCCTTCCAGTGGGTCGCAGTAGAACAGGTGCGGGATGTGGTCGAGGGGCGGGTGGAGCTCGTCCGCCCCGGGGCGGGTATGGAGGAAGTTCGGGATGGGGGCCGCGAACGTCGCCGCCCGGACCAGCTTACTCGTCTGCTCGTGGTCGAGGTGATAGTCGTCCGGGCTGTGGGTGAACACGACCTGCGGGCGGACCTCGTTCAGAAGCCGGACGACCTTCTCCAGCGCCGGCTCGGCGTAGATCACCCGCAGGTCGCGCTCCTCGACGCAGTGGTACGTCGCGCCGACCGCCGCCGCGGCGGCCTTCCCCTCCCCCCGGCGGATGCGGGCGATCTCCTCCGGCCCGTGCTCGGCCGACCCGCAATCGCCGGGGGTCATGCTCGCGATGTGGATCGTCCACCCCCGTTCCTTCCGGAGCCGGGTCATGGTCCCGGCACACAGGAACTCGGCGTCGTCCGGGTGGGCGAGGATGGCGAGCGCGACGGTGTTCATGGCGGGTCCCGGCAGGGTATTCTGAGGGTTGAATAGGCTCGGTCGAAACCCCTGCCACTGGCGGGCCGTCACGAAGTGCGGCCCGACCAGAGCTAGTTTGTCGGGGCTGACGGCCCGTGTTACGCGAGCCTTTCAACCAAGCATACTGATATCGGGCGTACCCGGTCGGGCTTGCGAGTGGGTGGAGCGTTTTCCCCCAATCGGTGGCGGGAGTGTCGTCCCAACAAGGCGGCAAAATCACCCGCCAGAGACCAGTTTCGCATACCCCAAAGCGATTCCGGAACCCCCGAACCACACACGTCTTCTGGCAAGATGACCGAGGTAAATGGTTAGGCCTTACCGGTTACCGACCGGCTCGCATCCCTTCGGGCGACTCAGCCGGCGATGGTCATCTCTCGTTACCCCATTATGAGGGCCG
This sequence comes from Gemmataceae bacterium, assembly GCA_028288765.1. Taxonomy (GTDB): domain Bacteria; phylum Planctomycetota; class Planctomycetia; order Gemmatales; family Gemmataceae; genus Urbifossiella. The sequence continues at coordinate 4,346 of JAQGHQ010000264.1, forward strand.
GGCCCCGAGCAAGAGCCAGGTGAGTGTGAAGGCACACGGACTCGTCCCACACCGGAAGGTGTTCGCGGGAGGGATCGTGAGGTGAAGGAAGGGCAGCCGGGACGGGCGTGGTGCTGGGGAAAACCCGGGGTCGCGGCCGGGAGATTGGCCACGACCCCAGCTGGTCGGCGGTTAACGGGGGGGGCCACCCGGGGGAGGAGGACCTGGAGGTGCCGAGGGACCGACCGGCGCACCCGCCGGCGCACCCGCCGGCTTCCGCTTCACACCCTGGCGGCCCAGTACCGTCTCCTTGATTTCATTCCGGACCCACGGGGTACCCGCCCGTGCGTCCCCGACGTTGTCCGGGATCGGCTCGAAGAACGGGGACATTTTCTCGGCCACCATCATGTACAGGTCTTCGCGGATTGCCTCGGGGATCGTCGTCGGGCCTGGGACGGCGGTCGAGAACGGGGCCACGGCCGTGGCCTTCTTCGCGTACTCGTCCGCGAACTCCTTTCTGGCCCGGTCCCGGACCGGCTGGTAGTCCTGGGCGATCAGGCGAATGTACTCCAGCTCGTACTCGAACGTCTCCTCCTCGACCCGGTCGAACCGCTCCGGGCGGTGGAAGTTCGGGTTCCGCAGGAGGACCTGCTTCCACTCCTTCAACCCCTGCTCGTACAGCTTGATCGCCTCCAGCTTGTTGCCGACCCGCCGGGCCTGGTCGGCCCGCCAGAGGGTCTTCCGGGCCTGAACGGTCTCGGTCTTCAGTTCGGCCTCGGCCGAGGCCAGGTAATAGGGGAAGTTCGTCACCGCCCGGTTCGACTGGTAGAAGTGCAGGGCGAGGGTCGCCCGGTACTTGCGGGCGGCGTCCTCGTCGGCCATCTGCTCCGGGGTCAGGTCCCGCGGGATGCCGACCTGATCGCCCGCCATCTTCGAGAGCCCGGCGGCCAGTCGAAGCCGTTCCAGCCGGGCGTCGTCCAGCTGCAGGCCGCACTCGTACCCGCTCTTCGACCACAGGTCGCCCGCCTGCTGCCAGGCCGCCTGGGACCACGGGGGGCCCGCCCCGACGATCACCTCCGCCTTCTCGAAGGAGGCCGCGGGCGAGAGTTTAGCGCCCCGGGCTGCGCCCGCTGGCGGCCGGAGAACGAGTTCCACCGTCTTCTTTTCCCCCGGTTTCAGCACCGGCTCTTTCCCCGGGGTCGGGGTCCCGATTGGCCAGGCGAGGACCACCCGCTCCGACCGCCTCTCGTCCGGCTTCGGGTCGACCGCCGCGACCTCGGCCGCCCCTCCCGGAATCGGGACCCGGAGGACGACCCCGACCAGGTCCGCCGCCGACGTGTTCTCGACCGTCACAGCGTACTTGACCCCGTTCGGTGCGGCCGTCGGCCCGCCGACCTCGACCCGGAGCCCCCCGGGGAACCACTGGTTGCCCGGGTCCAGCCCGGCATCCACCTCCCACCCCTCGGCGTCGAACCACCCGTCCTTCTGCATCATCTCGGCCTGGTACGACTGGGCCCGGGGCGGCCCCTGCCGGAAGATGACCAGCATCGGGAGGCGGGGCACCCGGAACTTGAACTGGTCGTACTCGCCCGGCCGCGGCGTCGGGCCCGGGACCGGGTTGCCGGTTTCGTCCCGGGTGTTGGGTGGGACGAGCGCGTTGGCGTACGTGAACCACGCCCGGGCGGCCAGATACCCGCTGAAATCGTCCCCGAGAGGCTTGCCCGGGTAGGCCTCGTCCGGCCCCTCGTTGAACCGCGGCGGGAGGGCCGGGAACTGTTTGTCGTCGGCCGCCATCTCGGCCCCGTACTTGAACCGGCTCGGGACCTTCTCGTTGTCACGCAGGAACTGGACGACGTCCTCCGGCTTCCGGTTCCGGAGGCCCTCGTTCGGCCCCTTCTTGTCCCGGTCCCGCCGCTCCTCCCCGCGGAGCCGGCGGACGAGCATCGGGTGCTTCTCGCAGAACTCCCGGAACTTCGGCAGGTCGACCGACCCGTCCGCGGTGGTCAACCCGCTCGCCTTCCACTCGTTCTTCGGGATGCAGCTCAACTGGAACAGACACCGGAGCGTCTGCACCTGGTCCGCCACCCCGAACTTGTTCTGGTAGTAGAAGGCGATCTGGTACCGCATGTCCGGCGACCGCCGGTTCCGCCGTTCGCCCTCGGACAGGAGCTCGATCCCGCGGGCGATGTAGAAGTACATGTCGCCGAGTGAGTGCATCTCGACGGACACGTTGTACGCGATGTTCCAGCTCTGGAAGATCCACGGGGTGATGAAGTGCGGCTGGAGCATCGTCACCTGGCGGACGAGCACCTCGAACTCGTGGAAGTCGTTCCGCTTCTGCTTCTCGATCGCCGCCTGCCACAGGGCCGTGACCGCGAGCCCGCGACTCCCGGTCAAGAGGAGGCGGACGGCCGACCCGGTGAGTTCCGGATCTCCCTGCTCCAGCTCCCGGAGCTCGGCGGTTCGGGCCTGGCTCAGGATGCTCTTCCGGGCGAGCCAGTCGGCCCCCGCGTTGACCGGGGTCGTGCCCCCCTTCCCGTCGTCCCGGCCGAACGGCATCCACACGTAGGTGTGCCCGTCCGACGCGCGGGCCTCCAGCCCGCGGTAGAAGATGCTCACGGTGAACAGGGCCAGGATCGCCCCGAAGTAGTACGCCTTCCGCCGGACCGAGGCTCTCTGTAACGGGTTCATGGCGCTTCGTGTTTGGTGTTTGGTGTTCGGTGTTTGGGCTTTGGTGTTTCGTAGGCGGTGACGCTCACCGGGGCGGTGGGCCGCGCCGCACACGAAACACCAAACACCGAACACTAAGAAGCAACTTCCCGCGACTTCATCAGGTAGTACGCCAGGACGGCCCAGGGGAGCAGATACCCGGCGGTCACCAGCAGGTTGATGACCAGGTACTCGGCGTTGATGTTGAACCCCTCGGACACGAAGTGCGTCCAGGTGAACGACTCGACGTCCGGGATGACGTTCTGGATCCGCCGGACGACCCACGCCCAGCCGTGGTCCAGTCCCTGCACCACCTTGGTCCCGGCGGAGTCGGTCAGCTGGGCGGTCGGGGTCTCGGTCTTCACCAGCCGGGACATGGACTCGAACGGCCCGCCCCCGACGTTCCGGTTCATGGCCAGGTCGTTCAGGTGCTCGGTAAAGTACCCGAGCAGGTAGATCAGCCAGGTGACGAGCAGGCTGAGCACCCCGCTCAGGTAGGTGCTGCACGCGACCGCCAGCCCGATCACGATGCACAGCCGGCACCACAGCCCGGTCATCCCCTTGACGAAGTTCACCGTGAACGGCTGGGTGCCCTCCAGCAGGAACAGGTCCGGCTCGGCCATCCCGAGCATCTGCCCGCCGCTCTCGCACTTGACGTACACCGAGAGCCGCGGGGCCGCCCCGGGGTTCCCCTGGGCCGCGTTCTTGAACAGCCCGGCCGGGACTTCGATC
>JAQGHQ010000524.1 GCA_028288765.1 Gemmataceae bacterium
CGAAACTGATCTTGAGGAATGGCGCAGTCAGCAGGCCGAACAGGATGAGCCAGACGGCCAGCAACAGTCTTCCCAGATTCGCTGGCACCCTCATCGACGTGTACCTTCTTGTTGGGGGTGCGAGGCACCCGTGGGAGATGACCGGCCTGACGCGGATTGGGCCGACCGGTTACACCAGTCAGCCTAACTCGGTTCCGGGTCCGCCGCAACCGAGTAGGCTGGTCCGGGAACGGGCCTCTGGGCTGATCGCCGAGCGAGGTACAGTAGTCGTCCCTCCATCACGCGCCGGGCTGCTTCACGAGCTCACCCTGCTTTTGACGGACCACGGGTCGTCTCGCACGGGGCGGCGGTAGTGAACGGGGTGGCGGTGGCGGGGTGGACGGAGATCAGGGTGGAGGAGGAGTAAGGTCGGCCCCCAGGGGAGGGCCGAGCGGGGGGCGGCGATTGGGTTCGAACTGGTCCCGAAAGCGGGGCCGGACCCGGCCTGACCGGTGATCCGGGTCGGCGTCTGCCCCGCCCCGAGCCGGCACGAACGGGACACCCACTCCGGTGGGTGAGCCAGCTGCCTGGAATGGCCGGGACCGCGGGAACGAATCGAGTATCGGGGCCGGCCCGGGGTCGTGACGCCCGGGCCCGGCCGCCGGTCGTTCGGCGAGCCGACACCGAGGGGTGATCGCCACCGCAGATCATCCGAGAGAACCGCCCCCCCCCATCCTTGATCTCACGTTTTTTGGGGACAAAAGCGGTGGACGTGGAGATGTTCTCTCTTGACTACCGGAACCTTATACGGGTTAGGCGTCTGCTCAGGGAGACTTTCCCTGATAGCGGGTTTCGTCGACGATTCCTGCGCTTGCGAACGCCCCGCGGCGATCTTGACATCGAGTGCATTCGCCACAGTGGATGTCACTCGTCACGCAACAACTCCACGTCGCGTGTAACGGGGTCGCGAGATTGCTTCCGAGTGCTACGATCTCGCTCTTGGACATTCCGATCAGTGGCGTCAGGATCGAGAACCCACCGGCATGGGGGTTGAGAAGAGCGATGAACTGCTCCCAGGCATCAAGCGCCGCACGCAGTTTCGGCAAGGCTGAAGCCTGCTCGCGTGTGATCCCCATGGCGACGGAACTGATCCCCGTGATCTGCGCCAGGTATGTCGCGGTGCTGATGAGATGATGGATTCCAGTGATATGGAACCAGTTCGTAGTGCCTGCGACGACCTTGTTTAGCTGAGCCGCAGTCTGGGCATCGATGGCTCGAGTGAGTGTGTCGTCTTTGACATCCAATTCGGCTTCGACTCTGGACCACGGCATGTACCCCTGCTGCATCTCAGTCATGCCGCCCGATTCCACTATCTCAAGTGGAATATTCAGCAGCAGAGAGATCAGTTTGGCCGCCCCGCGTTCTCTTGGTGAGACTGTTTTTCGGTAGTCCACGTGGATCGCTCGGAGACTGCGTCCTTCTGCCTTCAGCTTGTACGCGAGAACGGCAGAATCCAGCCCACCAGACAGAACCACGAGATGGTCGACAGGCATAGTGAGTTCTCCCCTTCAGAGTTCGGACTACGTCGATGGTCTTGCCGCTGAACCTTTAATTGGTTTGTTGTCGGACAAACCAACACCGATCGCGACCAGCCGCCCCAACATGACGCAACTAGTTCGCCCGGAAAGTAGTTGCGTTTTATACTCGAACGACAGGTGTCAAATCTAACGCGCTAACGGCCATTGTCGAACGCACCGGTAACTCCCCGTTTCAGGATGAAGATGGCCCTACTCACCGCACACTCGTTCCGGTGTGATGCGGAAATTCTCCGGACTCAGGACAGTCTAACCGACCAGAAAAAAAGGCTGCAAGTCAAAATCGGACTGAATTTGGATATTTCCGTGCCAGGTGTTCGCCAGATACATCTGGCCGGCCACCGTCGGAACAGCGGCTTCACCTCGAACATATGGGCCCCGACCGTGGCCAAGGCATGGTCTATTCGCCGTCCCCCAGGCTGGGATCTTCCCCAGGAGGTCGGGGTGTAGCTCGCCATGACCGCCTCGGGGTCTGAGGTGGCGGCGTTCCTGGAGACGAGCCCGCCGGACTTGGAAGGCTGAGCGGGAAGGTGGCGGAGGTGTTCTCATCGCCTTTGCTCGCCCGGGAAGGATGACTTCGGGGATTGCGGCGGGGGAGCCGGGATGGTCAAATCGGCGGGTCGCCCAACCGTTCTACCCGGAGACTTCCAGATGGACGAAAAATACAAATTCAAAAGCGGGATCGAAGACATCAGAAAGCTGTGGGAGGCGATTGCGAGAATTCCCGAGCTGCCCCCCGGGAAAATCGCCGCAGACATCATTTTTGCCGTAGCTGAGGCGATGGATCGAATCATGGTCGACCCCCTTACCGGGACGGTCCACGACGCCTTCGGCAAGGGTTTGTTGCAGGGGGTTCAGACCTATTCCATCCACCTACGGGGCCTCGCTAATTCGTGCAAGTCGTTAGCGAATGCGGGCGAGGCGTCGAGCGGAAGCTGAAGGGCCGGCCCTTCGTCGGGGGGCTCAAGTGGCGTTATGATACCCTCACGGCCGGCGGCTGATCCCCGCCGATAAAGCCGCAGCTGCGATCCCGGGCGACACTCCCCCGGGCCTCGCAGCTGCGGCCCGCCGTTCTAGGAGTGGTAAGCATGACAGAAAACCCGTTGTCTCGGGATGGTAAGGGGCTACAGTTTTCCGGCCCACTGTACATTCTGGCTCCGTTCCCCCGACCGGCCGATTCGCATCTGCTTCTCAAAGGGGCACTCCGTGGCTCCGCACAGAAGAAAGACGGGACGGTTTGTGTGTACGCCCCCGTGTTCACCACTGCCGATCTTGCCGAAGAGTGCCGGGTCGGGCTCGTCCCCGGGCTGGCCGCGAAACTCAAACCCTTGACGTTCCCGTCCAAACACGACTTCGCGGCTGCTTTGGTCCATCTAGCCACTGAGGGAGTTACCCATGTCGCCTTCGACCCAGAATCCGATCCCGACGCCGCCGACTGTTTCGACATCTCCCGGGTCATCGCCGCAGCCAGCGGAACAGGATGACTACTGGGTTTGCCTCGGAGCTGAAGAAGTGGAACCGCTGAAGCATTTGGGTTGGTTTACTATTGAAGGTTAGTCGGAGCGAAGCGGCGACCACACCCCCACGCACCCCCAATGCCGCCCCGGCCAGCTTCTTGACGCCAGCGGTCCGATCTGCGACTCTCGACCCCGGGCTGCACACCTACCCGGGGGGAGGGGAGCGTATGATTCGGATAGCGTCAATCCTGTTCTTCACACTGAGTGTGCTCGCCATGTCACCCACCACCGACCCGCCGAAGGTCGAACCCGAGAAACTGCCCGACGCGACGCCGCCGTTCACCGGGAAGGTCACGTACCGCGACTGGCGGGGCGGCGGCGAGGATGGGAAGCCCCGGTTCCTCAACCCCCTCACGGTGTACATCGGCGAGAAGGAGTTCCAGGGCAAGAAGTACGTCGCCCTGAAGCGGGGCGGGTCCGGGCGAGGAACCCTGTTCGCCGACCCGGCCCCCGAAGCCGAATACGTCGACAGCAAGGGCGTCGTGTGGGTCGTCGGCGAAGGAGGGATGGAGGCATTCATCGGTGTTGAGGATAAGGAAAGCTTCCGCGTCTGGTTGTGCAATCCGACGAAGAAGGAGGTTCCGAAGAAAGCGGCCCCAAAGCAGTAGCCTCACGGGGGGGCCGGCAGTTTCTGGCGTTCCAGGGACCAGAGTTTCGTGTGCGGCCGGGCGTTGAACAGCGCGACCCCGTCCGGGAGAGTCCAGGCGTCGTAGTACGTGTTCCCGCGGCCTGCGAAGTAGAAGCTAAACGGCGAGGGGTTGCTGACACTGTCCGGCCAGAACAGCCAGTTGTGGTCTGTCGATTTGGCCAGGAACTTCATCGTCAAATTCCACACCAACTCGTCGGTTACTGGGTCGGGGTCCAGCTCCTCTTCCACGCCGAGGAAGAGGAGCTGGCCCGGCTGGTAGCCCATCATCTGTTCCGAGTTCACCGTCCCGATATACGGCAGGAAGCCGAGCGAGGGGTTCCCGTGGACCCGCTCGAACAGCCCACAGTTACCCGTCGGCCCCCAAGCGTCGTAGGGCAGCCGCCACCATTTCCAGCTGACGAGAGACTGGCTGAGCGGAAACCCGACCGAGTACGGGACGGGGACCAGGTGCGGGCGAGGAATCCCGAGCCCGAGGGCCTTCACGCCGTCCTTGACGAGGTAGTTCAGGCATGACCCGTGCAGCGACAGGTAGTTGACTTCGGTGGACGAGGGGAGCTTCTGCGTGTAGCGCTCGAACTCGTACTGCTGCGAGCCGTCGGGGCGGGCGATGTACCGGGCCTGTTCGTACCGCACGACCAGTTTCGCCGCCGGGTAAACGGGAACGCCGTCCGTCCCTTCGATCCCACACCCCTGCGCGCCCCGGCACTCCTCGACCGCCATCGCAATGTAGCGAGGCTTTCCCGGGTAATACTGGGGCGACAGCCGGGACAGGTACGGTTGAAACTTCGAGAGGCTAAACGCGACTCTCGACGCGCCGAGCAAGTAGGCAGTGAAGTTTTCAACCTGGTCGTACGCGCAGAACCAGGTGCGGCGGATGGAGCAGGCGTTCGGCTCGCGGACGTGGATCGGGTTCCCGCCGTCCCGGACGTCGGGGGAACCGAAATTCATCCGGGCGACCTGGGCTTTGGTGAACGGCAGCAACGAGTTGTCGATGCCGGATTGCCAGTCGACCGGCCTCGCCCCGCCCGGAACGCCCGGAAGCGCATGACTCTGCGGCATATTACCTCTTGAGGTTCGTACTGTCCGGGGGCACCCCGGACATCTTCCCGTCGATGGATTCGAGTAAGACTTTGATCGACTCCATCAGGCGCAGCTGGAGCTTGGCGTCGAGCTTGTCCTGATTGATCGCCGCGAGCTGGGCCTGCTTCCCGACCTCGGCCAGCTGGGAGTACGCGGCCTTCGGCCCGATCGACTGCTGAAGACTGTCCGCGATGTCCCGAACGATCTGGCGGACGTTCTGCCCGCCCGCGGTCGCGGGTAACCCTCCCGGGGCAGCTGGAGTGGCCGGGGCCTTCTGGTCCTTGGCCAGTGGGGTGTCGCCCCCACCGACCCCGTTGACCTGTGGAACCCGTCCGGCCCGGAGGTCTTCCCCGTTCTTCAGGGCGTCGCCGCCGAAGCTCTGTTCGAGCTCGAACCGGCGGACGTGGGCCTCCCCCAGTCCCTTCCGGAAGGTCGCCCGCATCTCGTCGACCTTGTCCTTACCGTGCTTCTGCTCGGCCTCCGGCTTGTCGAGGTCGCTGAGACCCTTCTCGTGGTAATTGATCCGTTCGGTGAGCGAGTTGTACCGGGTGAGGATCGCCTCCCGGCCCTGCGGGTTCTGGACGGCCGCCTCGATGTACGTCCCGAGCTGTTTCATGGCCTGGTCGAGCAGCTGCTCGTTCGCCCGGAGGCCCACCTCCGAGGTCTTCCCTTCCCGCCCGGCCCGAACCTGGGTCTTCAACTCCTCGACCCAGTCCGAGAGGAGTTGGTGCTCGTCCTGGATGCGCTTGGGCGACATCCCCGGGACCGGCGGGGGGACGTTCCGGCGGTCGATCGGGTCGCCCTCGTTCCGCCCCGGGACCGGCTTCAGGTTGTGCCCGAACAGGGCCTCCCGGATGGCCGCCTTGCCCGGCAGGTTGGCGACCCCCTGTTGCTGCCGCTCGCGGTCCGCCCGCAGCTCCTCCTGGTGCCGCCGCTTCTCGTCCTCGGAGAACTTGAGCACCCCGAACGCCTTGCCGATCCCGAGGAGGAACTCCGCCGCCTCGCCCGCCGCCCGGGCGAGCTCCTCGATCTTGGGAATGGCGGTGTCGATGATCCACTTGTACCACTCCCCGAGCTTCGGCAAGAGCTTCTGCCAGATCTCGTCCGAGGCGGCCACGATGGCGGCGGTGAGGGCGACGAACACCGGCAACAGGATCGGGGCGAGGGTGGCGGCGAAGATCCCGAACGCTTTATTCAAAACACTCATGCCGCTGTTGCTGGCGCCGAGGATGGTGGTCAGGGTTGTGAGCGGGGAGAGGAGCAGGCCGAGCTTGCCGGCGAACATGCCGATGATCGCCGAGACCCCACCGCCTTTGCCCCCCTGGGCCCGCCGCTGCAGCCACTGCCCGGGGCCGGCCAACATCGCCCCGAGCGGCCCGTCCTTGACGGCCTTGGTGACGACGGTCGAGACGGTCGAGGCGATCGCCCCGCTGATGGCGTTCGCGAGCCGCTGGACCGTCGCCTCGATCTTCGTGGCGGGTGTGGTCGCCACGGTCGGGGGCTTGGCGGGGGCGGGCTTCTCGGGGGTGGGCGCCGCCCCACCGGTCACGGTGACGGGCAGGGGGTTCGGGCCGACGATCTGGACCGGGGTCGGAGCCGATGAAGGGCGGGAGGGCGTTGGAGCAGGGACCGGCGAGACCTCGGGGGGCGCCGGGGCCGCCCGCTCGGCCTCGGGCGGGGCCTTGGTGGACACCAGCCGGGCCAGGTTCAGCGCCCACTCGGGCGGGGCCTCCGGGCGGTTGACGTTGCCCGCCTTCTGGTACGGGTCGTCGCCCTGCCACGCGTGCCGGAACACCTCAAGGGCGATCGCGAGGAGCTTCGCTTGTTCCTCGATCGCCTTCCCGGTGTCATCGCTCAGCGGCTCGCCGGTCACGCTTCTCCTTCCACAACTTCTCTTGCGTCGCCCGGTCGGTGATCCCGTTCAGCCAGAGCTGGCGGCAGAAGAACGCCCGCTCGGTCATCGGCGTCCCCTTCACCGGCTCGTCGAACACGGGCGACCCGTCGGGGTCGCGGGGGAACCCGGTGAAGAGTCCCAGCATCTGGCGGTCGGTGAGCCGGCCTAGCGTTTCCGGCGGGACGTTGAACGGCGGGTTGGTGAGCTGGATGACGATTTGGGCTTTTTGTTGAGCGAGTCCGGGGGGAGCCCCACCGAGCGCAGCAGGTTTTTTTTTACCGCCGGGTCGGTCTCCGCCTCGGCCTGGAGCAGAATTGCAATTTCGGCGATCTTGTGGCCGACCAACCGCATCACCAGCTCTTCCGAGATCGGAAGAGCTGGGTTCTCGTTCCGGAGCACGAAGTACAGCATCTTCGCCACGCCGACCGGCGTCTGGAGCGCGGTTACATAGGCGTCCGAACCCCAGTCGTAGAGACCGGCGGCGAAGTTGATCCCGGAAAACCGCAGGAGCTTCTCCTGGGTGGCGTCGTCCACGTCGCTCGCCCGGACCGCGTTCTCCCGGTCCCGGCGGGCGAGCCAGGTGGTGAACATCCCCTGGGCGATCTGGTCCGGCGGGCGGACCTTGTACGTGATCCCTTCGAAGGTGATCTCGGCCGAGGACCCGATCAGGTCTGAGAGTGTCGGAGGCATTAGTTACCCGGGTCGAAGCGCTGGTACGGGCCGTAGGCTTCGCCCGAGAATTTCACGGTGAAGCGGTCCTTGATGGCCGACCCGTTGTCCGATTCGAAGACGTTGAAGACGGGGATCAGGAACGCCGGGTGGAGGATTCCGCCGATGGTGTCCTGGTACGACCGCCACAGGGCGAGGTTGGTCAGCGTGCTGTTGGCCGAGACCATCGTGTAGATGCCGTTCGAGATGTCCTGGACCAGCGTGATATCGACGCTGAGGAGCTGGCAGCCCTGCTGGTTGGCGTAGAACCCGAGGTGGACCGCGGTCTGCGCATCGAGCTTGTCGACCGTCTCCCGGGCCCGCCACTCCTGGACGCCGCTGACGATGATCCCGTTGCTCAGGGTGACCTGGAGATACTTCCCGCTGATCATGGACTGACCCTCCCGGCGGCCTTCCGGGCTTTCACCACCACCGCCCCGTCCGTGACCTCGGCCGGTCCGGTCCAGGTCACCCGCTTCTCGTCGGTGACGGAGATTTGGTTGGCGGGGGTGATGACGTGGAGAAGTTGGCTGGAGAGCTGGCTTGATTTGAGAGTGAACGTGGCGCCGTCTGTCCCATCACCGGCGGTGCGGGCGATGTCCACCCCGGAGGCGGATGCGAGCGTTGCCCCGCTCGGGGGGTCGACGACCCGGACGATCGTCGGCTGTGGTTCGTTCGGCGGCATAACGGGCGACCCGTGGTTAAGGGGGTCGCGGTGGGGTCAGGCAACAGCGGGCCGGCGGAGGTATCCGGCGGCGATGCAGAACTCACGGATCGTTGGGACGTCGCTCTCGGCGAAGACGTGGTAACGTCCCGCCCGGGCGTGCGGGATTTGCCCGCCATGCGCCAACTTCCGCAAGACGTGCTCTTGCACCCCGAGGCGGAGGGATAGGCCCCCGACCGTGTACAAGGCGTTGCCGGTGTCCAACTGTGATTCCCACACGCGGTGAGTAGCGGACTTCGGAAGTCGGAATCCGCGACTCACTAGACAGATGGCACGGGGTGTTTTTGAAAACGGAGGTGGCGGGAGATGTGACGGGGGATGTGAGATCAGCCCGG
>JAQGHQ010000540.1 GCA_028288765.1 Gemmataceae bacterium
TACTCGTCGAGGGTGGTGGCCCCGATGCAGTGGAGCTCCCCGCGGGCGAGCATCGGCTTGAGCAGGTTCCCGGCGTCCATCGCCCCCTCGGCCTTGCCCGCCCCGACGACCGTGTGGAGCTCGTCGACGAACAGGATGATCTGCCCCTCGGCCGAGGTCACCTCCTTCAGCACCGCTTTCAGCCGCTCCTCGAACTCGCCGCGGTACTTGGCCCCGGCGACCAGCGCCCCCATGTCGAGGGCGACGACCTTCTTGTCCTTGAGCCCCTCGGGTACGTCGCCGCGGACGATCCGCTGGGCCAACCCTTCCACGATGGCGGTCTTCCCGACGCCGGGCTCGCCGATCAGCACCGGGTTGTTCTTGGTCCGGCGGGAGAGGATCTGGATGACGCGGCGGATTTCCTCGTCCCGGCCGATCACCGGGTCGAGCTTCCCGCGGGACGCGAGCTGGGTCAGGTCGCGGCCGTACTTCTCGAGCGCCTGGTAGGTCGCTTCCGGCGTGGGCGACGTGACCCGCTGGTTGCCGCGCACCTCCTGGAGCGCCTTGAGCAGCCGGTCGCGGGTGACGCCCAGTTCCTTGAAGATCCGGCCGGTTACCCCGCCGTCGGCGGTCATGGCGAGCAGCAGGTGCTCGACGGAGACGTACTCGTCCTTGAGCTGCTTTGCCTCGTCTTCGGCCTGGCCGAGCAGGCGGCTCAGCCGCCCGGAGGGGTGGACCTGTTCGGGGCCGCCGGACGGGCCCGAGACGCGCGGCAGCCGGCCCAGTTCCTCCTCGACGCGGCGCTTCAGGCGGTCGGGGTCGGGGCCGGCCTTCTGGAGGATCGGTGCGGCCAATCCTTGCTCCTGCTCCACGAGTGCCAGGAGCAGGTGCTCCACATCCACCTGCTGGTGGCTCCACCGGACCGCCTGTCCTTGGGCGGCGGCCAGGGCCTCCTGGGCTTTTTCCGTGAACCGGTTGACGTCCATGGCTCAGCCGCCCCTTTCCCAATTCCCGCGGCGCGGACCGGCCGGGTCGCCCCGCAGGGCGGCGATCCGGTCCAGCAAGTCCAGCACCACGGCGATGCCCGGCAGGTTGATCCCCAGGTCCTCGCGGAGCCGGCAAACCGTCCGCAGCCGGGCTACCGCCCTGCCGTCGAACCAGACCCCCGCTCCGCCCCTGCGAGCGGGCTCCAGCAGCCCGTACGCGACGAACCGGTCCACGAGGTCCCGGTGTAAGTCCGCCGCCGCCGCCAGGTCGTCCGGGGTCAGGAAGCCGCCGACCACCGGGTGCAGGATCAACTCGTGTCCGGGCATCCGCCGTTCTCCACGTTCCCGGTTACCGCGGCTTGAACGAAGACGCGGCCGCCAACCGCTGGAACAACTCCTGTTCCTCGGGGGACGGCCGCGTCGGGACCACCACCTTCGGGCGGACGTACAGGTCGCCCGAGCTGCCGTCGCGCCGCCGCCGTCCCCGCCCGCGCAGGCGGAGCTTTTGCCCGCTCTGGCTGCCCGGGGGAATGGCCAACTCGACCGGCCCGTCCAGCGTCTCGACCGGTACCCGGGCGCCCAGCACCGCCTCCCACGGGGCCACCGGCAATTCCATCGCCAGGTCATCGGCGCCCTCGGAGGTGAACCGCGGATGCGGGAGGACCCGGATGTGGACGAGCAGGTCACCCGGGGGCCCGCCGCCGGCCCCGGGCTCTCCCTGGCCGGCCAGACGAAGTACGGTCCCGTCCCGCACGCCCGCGGGGATGGTCACGTCCAACGTCTTGCGGCCGGGACGGGTGCCGGTTCCCCCGCAGGCCGGGCAGGGCCGCTTGTTCTTCATCCCGGTCCCCCCGCACTCGGGGCACGGCTCGTTGATCTCCAGCGACAGGCTGCGGCTGGTCCCCCGGTGGGCCTCCTCCAGCGTGATCGGGACTTCGGCTTCCAGATCCCGGCCGCGCATCCGGAAGTCCGCACCCGCCCGGGACCCGCGCCGCCGGCCGGCAAACACGCTCTCGAAGAAGTCACTGAACCCGCCGTACTGATCCCCGTTGAAGGCCTCGCCCGGCTCGCCGGCCGGCCAGCCCTCATCCGACCCGGGCGGGGTGCGGGTCTCGGCGCCGGCCTTCCAGTTCGCTCCGAGCCGGTCGTATCGCTTCCGCTTCTCGGGGTCGGACAGGACCTCGTTGGCCTCCTGGACCTCCTTGAACTTCTCTTCGGCCTGCTTGTCGCCCGGGTTCAGGTCCGGGTGGTGCTTCCGGGCGAGCCGGCGGTATGCCTTCTTGATCTCTTCAGGCGTCGCCGTTCGCGGCACCCCCAGGCTCGCATAGTAGTCCCGGTACGTCGCCGCCATGAACGTGCTCCCCGTTCTTCCGGCCGTGTCACGGGTTCGGGGCTTTCGGGTTATGCTCCTGTCACCACCGGCAGCGCGAAGTTGGGTGCCGACCGCCAGCGGTGCCAGACGCGTTGTGGGTTCGTGATCGGCGTTGTCTCTACCGCGAGTGGCTGGGCCCGCATCTCCAACCCCACGACCCGGTGGACCAACTCTCCCCCGTCGCGAGGGTCGGGCAGGACGGCTTCGCGCGGGTACACAGACCGTCCGACCGCATCATCCGACGGGGGAATCGGCCGCCTCGTCTGGTCCGGATCGAGAGCGGTAAGGGCGGGCCCCGGGTCGGTCCAGTTCATCGCCGGCGGCTCGGCAGACAATCTCCCCGGATCGTACTGGCCGAGGCCGGCCGGTTCGGCATCAGCCGGAGACGCGCCAAGGACCAGATGCGGCATCAGGAGCGGGGTTAGACACGCCAGCAGGCTCCAGCGATCTCGTTTCACCGTTCCCATCCCTTCCGACGTTCCCTCCCCGGCCGCGACAGCACGTTGCTATGGCAAGTCGGATGCCAGGCCGGCCCCGCTGCTGCTCGGGCACTCCAAGCCCCACGAACGTAGAGGGTTGGAAAGCGGGGTGAAGGCACACCCGGCCGGTGAGTCGAGAGAATCCCGGGCCAAAGTGTCTGCGCCCCTTGCGTGTGCGACAAGTTGTCCGCCCGCACCGTCACAGGGGGGTGGGAAGAGCGAGATTTGAACCCGCGTCCTAAGATCGTGAAACGGGCCGGGTTGAAAACCTGGCTGCGCCTGTTTCACAACCTCCGGTCGGGTCGGGAAACCGACCTGATGAAAGGTCACCCCATCCACGCGGTTTGCGTGTGGATCGGGAACACCCCGGCAGTGGCACTGAAGCACTACCTACAGGTGCTCGACTCGGACTTCGACCGGGCGGTGAAGGAGGTGCAGAATGGGGTGTAATCAGGAATCAGCGGTGAGCGACAGGAGAAGACCGCGTTGCACCAAAGACCAGGTTTCCAGGGCTTTGGTCGGTCGCTGCCTTCTCCTGTCGCTCGCCACTCCAATACTCAAGTGACCCTGCGGGGATTCGAACCCCGGTCCCTACCTTGAAAGGGTAGTGTCCTAGGCCTCTAGACGACAGGGCCACGTCGCGGCCGATGCCAGGACTCAACATTTCTTAGGGGTCGCGCGCGCGGGTGTCAACCGTGAAAGGGCACCGGATCCGGGCGGAGGAGGGGCGGGGGATCGTGTTCAGGTACCCTTCGGGTCGCTTGACCGGGGTCGGGCGGTCTGAAACAATCCGAGACATTCTCCCGGTTGGGCGAGCGACCGCTGCGGCAGTCCGGAGTTCCGCATCGGGCTTGCGAACGAGAAGTGGGTGCGGGCCGAGGCCGCCGAGATCGGCGAGGACACCCCCACGCGGCCGCCTTGCGGGAGTGCGATGTCCGGTTCGAAGTCTACTTCGACAGCCCGCACGAGGCACTGGACGAAATCAACACCCTCATGGAGGTGCAGATCGCCCTGCAGGAGGCGTCCGGCGGGTTCCTGTTCCTCCCCTGGAACGGTAACCTGTCCGGGCCGGGCGGGTAGGCAAGGTCATCCACTTGAAGTGGTGTGATACGGGGGACCGAGATCCGATCAGACCGGTGCGGATGGTCGTCAGGCCCGAGCGGAGGGTCGTCGATGGAGCGTACAATCAGTGAACCGGACTGGAAGGTCTTTCGCCAGCTGCAACCGATCGCCCTCGACCGATTCTGCCAGCGGGTGCTGGCCGAAGTCGGCCGGCTGGCCGCCGACACCGGCAAGGGCAGCCACGAGCGGTATCTGGCGGTCTTCAAGCTAATGGAACGGCGGGACGAGGAGCTGGCACATGCGTTCAACGACATGCGCCGGTCGACGGCCTTTCAGCAGCTGGCAAGCATTTGCTTTCACAGTCTGTTGGCCGACGAGGAGTTTGCCCGCTTCAGCCCCGAGACGCGACAGGCGGTGGAGGTGTTCCTGGAACTATGGCGGGGCTGACCTTGGTCGGCCGGTCCGCCGCCGTGGAGTGGTTGCATGGCCCAAGTCCTCAAGCCGCCGGTCCCGCTCTCCTTCGACGATACCGTGCCGAGCGTTTTCCTGGCCGGCTCCATCGAGATGGGAGAGGCCGAGGACTGGCAGACCCACGTCGGGCACGGCCTCCGAGACCTCGACGTCGTCATTCTCAACCCGCGGCGGGACGAGTGGGACGCCTCGTGGGTTCAGTCGATCGACAACCCGCCATTCCGGGAGCAGGTCGGGTGGGAGCTGGAGGGGTTGGAACGGGCGTCGGTGGTGGCCATGTACTTCGCGCCGCTAACGAAAGCGCCGGTCACCCTGCTGGAACTGGGGCTAGTCGCCCGGAGCGGCAAGCTGGTGGTCTGCTGCCCGGACGGGTTCTGGCGGCGGGGCAACGTCGAGGTGGTCTGCGCCCGGTACGGCGTGCCGCTGGTCGGCGAGCTGGCCGAGTTGGTGAGGGCACTGAGGGTTCGGGTCGGGGGTTGAACCGAGGGACGAGTTCGTATGAGCTGACTCGCTTCGTCCGCGGGCAGCTCGACCGCGTGGAAGGCGATTCAAACGCATGTTTTTTTTCTCCTGGCTCCGCAACCGCCGCCGTCGCAAGCTCCTCGCCCAGCCGTTCCCGATCCGGTGGGAGGGGTTCCTCCGCCAGAACGTCGCGCACTACCCCCGGCTCTCCGCGGCCGAACAGGCCCGGCTCCGCGACATCACCCGCGTCCTCGTCGCCGAAAAGAAGTGGGAGGGCGGCCGCGGGCTGTTCGTCACCGAGGAGATGAAGGTGACGATCGCCGCGCAGGCCGCGCTCCTCCTGGTCGGGGCCGACCACGACTACTACGCCCGGGTCGACTCGTTCGTCGTCTACCCGGGCGCGTTCCGAACCCCCGTCCTGGAGGATGCCTGGGAGGACGACGACCTCTCCGACCAGGAGCTGGACGGGCAGGCGGTGTACCGCGGGCCGGTGATCGTGTCGTGGGAGGACGTGCTGCCCGAGGGCCGCGAGCCGGACTATGGGTACAACCTGGTGATCCACGAGTTCGCCCACCAGCTCGACTTCCTCGACAACCTGGTGAACGGCACCCCGCCCCTCGGCGACCCGGCCCTCGAAGCCCGATGGCGGTACGTGATGACCGTGGCCTTCGAGGACCACCGCCGGGCCCTCGCCGAAGGCGACGACCTGTTCTTCACCGAGCACGCGGCGAGCAGCGAGACCGAGTTCTTCGCCGACGCCACCGAGGCGTTCTTCTGCCGCCCCGAGGACATGAAGGAGATGTACCCCGAGGTGTACCAGCTGCTCGAGGCGTACTACCGGGTCGACCCGGTGAAGTGGTTCGCGGTGCCCTCGTAGGGCCGGCTGTGCCGGCCGCTCTGACGTAGGGCCGGCTGTGCCGGCCACTCTGACGCCTTCGTAGGGCCGGCCGTTTATCGCCGCGGCCGGCACAGCCGGCCCTACGAGGGCACCAGCTGCAGCGTCTCCCTCGTCTCGCGGATCACCTGCTCCTGGGTCCACGGGATCGTGACCGCTTCCCCCGCCTGCCAGAGCGGGAACTGGTCGTCGTGGTGCGGGGAGCACGGGTTGCCGGACTGCCCGCCGCACAAGATGAACACGCTCCTCGCCAGGTCGGCGAGGTCGAACACGGTCCGCAGGTTCGCCATGTTGTGTGTGAAGTCGGTCGGGTGGAGCGGCCGGTATCCGGCCTGACTGACGGTGTTCATGTCCCCGCCGCACGGGACCGGGCCGAGGTTGAACGCCGGGCCGAGCAGCCGGTGCTTCCCGAACAGCTGGTGTTCGAGCCGGAGCTGGCGGAGGTGCCCCCACCCCCAGTACGCCGGCCCCGGCCCGACCTCCCGCCGGAGCCTCCGCACCACCCCGCCGAGCACGTCGGCCAGTTCTTCCGGCCAGGGGCGGGCGAACCAGTCGTCGGGTTGCTCGCGGATCAGACGGACCAGGTGGGCGACCCGGCGGTCGGCGAACAGGTTCTGCCCGGTCGCCCCGAGCCCGGCTTCGCCCAGCGCGGCCCGCCAGCCCTTCGGGGCCCGGGCCTTCGCCACCCGGGCGCACAGCTCCGCCACGGCCAGCTCGAAGACCGCGGCGGCGGGGGAATCCGCCGCCACCCGCCCGTCCCAGTCGCGGAGCAGGGCCAGGGCGTCGCGGGCCTCCGGGTCGTCCGGGGTGAGCGAGAGCACGACCGCCCGGATCTCCTCCCACGGGAGTGACCGGACGTTCTGCTGGAGGTCCAGGCACGCGGCGATATCCCACCCGTCCCGCTTCCCGAGTTCGTCGGCGATCACCGCCGCCCGGTAGCCGTCGATGAAATCGAACCCGAGGTACGGCCGCGACCCGATCGGGGTCGGCGCGTTGTTGGCGGTCGCGACGTACCCCCGGGCGGGGTTCGTCAGGAACGGCATTTCGTCGAACGGAACCAGATCCTTCGCCCAGCCCACGCCCGGGGTATCGGCGGGGAGCGGGATGAGCCCGTTCCCGCCCGTCCGCTTGGGGACCTGCCCCACGAGCTGCCAGCCGGTGGTCCCGGCCGCGTCGGCGTACACGACGTTCAGCGGGAGGACCGGCCACGCCTCGAAGTTCCGGCGGAACTCGTCGAACGACCGCGCCCGGACGATCCCGAGGAAGCCCCACACCGGGAGCGGGTCGAGCCACACCGCCCGGAACGAAACCGCCTCGGCCGGAGGGGGGAGCACCGGGGCCGTGCGGGTCGCCTCCGGCGGGTCGAGCAGGCCGGCGACGCCCTCGGGGTGAACGGCCGGTGAGGCCCCGTGCTTCGGCGGTGCGAAGTCGGTGAACAGCGGGGTGACGACCGGCCCGCGGGGCGTGATCAACACGTCCTCGATCACGTCCGGTTGCCCCTTCACCCGGATCACCTCGCGGACCCGCTCGCACCGCGCGAACGTCCCGTCGGCCTCGCGGACGGTGGTCCCGTCCGGGCCGAGGGTTTCGAGAAACAGGTCGGTGTTGTCGGTCAGCCCGGCGGTCACGCCCCACGCGGCAAACCCGTTGTGCCCGATCGCGAACCCGGGGGCGCCGACCATGCTGGCCCCGGTGGCGGACCAGTCCGGGGTGCGGATGTGGGCGAGGTACCACGGCGGGGGCGTGGACGGCGCGAGATGGGGGTCGCTCGCGAGCAGCGGCTTCCCGGACGCGGTCCGGCTGCCCGCGATCGCCCAGTTGTTCGACCCCCCGCCGCGGGGCAACACCCGCATCACCGCCGCGAGGTCGGCGGCGAGGAGGTCGAGTAATAACCGAAACCCCTCCCCCGACCCCTCCCCTGAGAAGGGAGGGGAGGAAGAATTGATTCCGGCCCCCCCTTCCCTTTTAGGGAAGGGGGTTGGGGGGTTAGGTTTTTGTAACGTGATCGGGTGTCCTTCGGGGTAGAGCGGGTCGAGCGCGGTCACTGCCTCGGGGCCGTCGGACCGCAGGAGCCGCAAGCGGGCGAGCTCGACGTCCCAGTTCGACGGGAGGAGGAACGACTGGAGCTTGAGCACGGCAAGCACGTCCTCGCCGTCCCACGCCGACGGCTCCCCGCCGAGGATCGCGAACTCGTGCGGCTTCTTCGAAAGGCCGGTGGTGCTGCCGGCGGTCACCCCGCGGGCGTACGCATCCATTAGTTGTCGGGTCTCGGGCGAGAGGACCGGGACCTGCTTCCCGGCCGACCGCCGGAACCCGATCCGTCGGCTCATCCGGTCCGCGGGCAGGCCCTCCGGTCCGACCCACTCCGCGAGCTGACCGCGGCCGACCCGCCACAGCACTTCGAGCTGGCCGGCCCGGTCCTGGCCGTGGCAGAACCCGAGCGCGAACATGGCGTCGGCGTCGGTCGCCGCGTCGATATGCGGAACGCCCCACTTGTCGCGGCGGACGGTGATCGGGGCGGACGGGCCGGCGACGCGGAGCTCGCCGGCGGTGACCGGGAGCCGGCGGCCGAGCGCGAGCCGGAGCAGGAAACGGAGTAGGCTCATGAATGCATGATACGCGGTCACCTCGTAAGCCGTGACCTGGCGGCCCTCACGGCTGGACGACAGGAACGGGCGTGGCTCCCTCGAACAGCTTTGGCACCGCCTTCGTCACCGCGCCAATCGCCTTGTCGTCGAGTTCGCCCGCCCGGAAGGCGAAGTTCGCGACCACCTTCTCCTTCACGAACAGGATCACGGTCACGTCCGCGTCCTTGTGGAGCTTGTACGCGGGCGGGCCGTCGGCGTCCTCGAACGCCCCGACCGGGACACCCTTGAGCCCCTGGGCCTGCGCCCACTTCCCGAGGTCGTCGAGGTCGGCGGTGGCGGCGAGCTGGGTCATCCACACCTTGTAGCCGGTGCCCTTCCCGGCCGCCCCCGCCGCGTCGAGCTTCGTCAGCAGCTTGCCGAGCGGGTCGGACAGGGTGCGGGCGAACACCACGGCCGAGGGCTTCCCGCCCTCGTGCTGGTCGCAGACGTAGCACGTCGGTTGCCCCCGCTGCGGGCCGGTGGCGACGAGGAAGCTGTACGGCCCGGGGCGCTTCCCGACCGGGACGCCGGACGCGCACGGGTCGGCGGCAAAAAGTGTGAGTGCGAGTGTGAGTGCGAGTGGAAGAGAAAGCAGGCAGCGGGTCATTCGACACCCCCGGCGGTAAGAACGCCCAGGGCAACGCCCTGGGAGGCATGGTTACCGTGCGGCGGCGGCCGCTGCGGTAGACGGCAGCTGGATCTTCGCCGCCTTCGCGGCGAGGGCGGCCTTCAGCCGTTCGAAGTCCTGCGGGGCGGCCCGGGCCCAGCACCGGTGGGCGACCTTCAGATATCGGGCCGCCTCGTCCACCCGGCCGAGCCGGTCGCACACCGCCCACATCCCGAGTGCGCCGTGGACGCTCCCGGCGTCGTGCGCGAGCGCCTCCTGGAACGCCTCCTCGGCGCCGGGGGCGGTCCCGGCCTCCAGCGCCCCGGCCCCCCACAGCTCCATCAGCACGGCCCCGTTCCCCCAGGCGTGGTGGTTGTAGTCGGCCTTCGTCGCGTCCACCGCCTTCTTCAGCATTTTCAGGCCGGCGTCGCCGTTCCCGGTCCGGCACAGGTACAGGCCCTGCACTTCCCACAGCTTCTGCTCCGCCCGCCGGTCGCTCTTGCGGCCCTGCTGGAGCTGGCGGAGCGTGTCCACCTCGGCCCCGGCCCGGTCGGTCTCCCCCTGCGCCAGGTACATCTGGGCCGCGTAATACGCCCCGTTCATCTTGTCCGACCGGCGGAAGTGGTCGACGATCTTCGCCGCCTCGGCCCAGTCCCCCTCGGCCAGCGCCATCCGGAACCACTCCGGCCGGAACGTGTACTTGTACCCCTCGGCCTCGGCCTTGATCCGCCGGGCCTCGGCGAACCGGCCGTCGTGGACCAGGCTGCGGGTGAGTGTCTCCATGTGGTGGGCGAACTGGTGGTCCTCGCCCGGCGTCACGCCCTGGTAGGTGTGGTACTGCTTTTCCAGCTCCACCGCCCGCCACGACCAGTCGGTGGTCGGCCCCCACTTGCCGATCCGCATCGCGAGATGGGCTTGCATGTGGAACGCGTGCGGGATGCCGGGCGACGACTTGATGTACCCCTCGGCGTACGGCCACCCGAGCGCCGGCCGCTTGACGTTCTCGTAGAAGTGGACGAGCTCGTGATTCGCCCCCGGGTGGAGCGGGTTGACCCGGAGCAGCGCCTTGTAGATCGGCGTCGACGCGTTCGGCCCCTCGGCGATCTGCGCCCGCCAGAACCACCCCTCCTGGTCGTCGTCGTACAGCGTCAACAGCTCGTCGAGCGACGCCTGGGCCTTCTTCTTCCGCTCGTCCGGCCCGACGCCCGGCCACATCCCCTTTTCCTGGAGCCGGGCCTGGATCAGCAGCTGTTCGCGGTGGTTGGCCGCCGGCATGAGGCCCCGGGCCTTCCCCAGGGTATAGTCCGCGGCGGACTTCCCGACCCGGTCCGGCAGCCGCGCGTGGACCACCCCGCCGATCACCGCCTGGAACGACGCCGCCGTCATCGTCGGCCCGGTCCGCCCCCACTTTTCGAGCGCCCGGGATAGCATCAGCCAGGCGTACGCACAGTCCGGATCGTGTTTGAGAGCCGTCTCGAAGCTGCGGGCGGCCTCGATCCAGACGTACGAGTAGTACATCCCGAGGCCCTGGTCGACGAACGCCTGGCACTGCGGGTTCGTGGTGCCGACGCCGTACCGGTAGACGCACGCGTCGAACATCGGTTTGGCCGGCGCCAGCCCGGTCAGCGGCATCGCGTCCTTCGGCGGGGTCCGCGGGCCGGGGGTCGGTGCCGGCGGGGACGTCGTCCCCGCGACGTCGGGAGCTTTGGTCCGGGGCGGCGGGGCCAGGTCGGCGGCAGGCGAGATCGCGGCAAAGGCGAGGTACGAAATGGCGATCAGACTACCGAGCAGGCGGGTCATCGCGGGACGGCTCCGGCGAGTTGGAGGGCTCGAACGCCCCTCGGGTGGCGTGAACGACCGACAAAGAAAAGTTTACCCGGCGGGTGATGTTCGCGGAAGAGGCGGCCCGGTCTTTCTCATCTCTGCCGACCGGCCGTCACTGCGCCGCGACCTGGTAACAGATCAGCTCGTCCGGCGTTCGGACGTAGAGCCGGCCCCGACTCAGGACCGGCATGACGATGTCGGTGAGGCTTCGAGGCGTTTGCCAGACGTCGTGGGTATGGACCTCGCCCTTGAGGGAGTACCCGGTCGGGGTGGCCGCGATCAGCCGGAGCGTCTGGTAGCTCCGCACGAACAGCAGCCCGTCGGCCTCGATGTGCGAGTTCCCGCTTTTGAACCCCCGCTTCGTCCACATCACCTTCCCGGTCGTCAGCTCGATACAGGCGTAGCTCAGGACCGAATCCCCCGCCGCCTTCTCGCTGTCCCCCCGGAGGGTGCCGGCGAAGCCGTAGAGGTATCCGTCCCGGTGCCGGAACTGGTGGACCGCGGTGTACGTGTCGAGGTCCTTCTTCCACACGACGGCCGCCGGCTCGTCCGGTTTATCCCGATTCACCCGGAGGACGTGCGAGACGTCGCTGTCCGGGATGTTGACGATGTGGTCGCGGAGGACGAGCGGGGTCGGGATCGTGGTCCCGCGGCCGTCCGGGCGAACGCTGGCGTACTTCCAGACCTGCTTCCCGTCCGCCACCCGGATCGCCTTGACGTCACAATTCCCGCACACCACGACGCACTTCTCCCCGCCGAAGGCGGCGACCGCCGGGGTTTGGCCCTCGCCCATCCGGGCGGACGGCAGGTGCGGTTCCTTGAACTCCCAGATCAGCTTGCCGGTGTCCGGGTCGAGCGCGCGGCAGAGGACGAAGTGCTTTTTCTCCGCCTTCTCCTTCCCCTTCGGCGGCACCGGCCACGCGCCGTCGCTGTACCACAGGATCAGCCGGCCGTCCTCGACGACGGGGGAGAAGCTGTACCCCTTTTCGCCGGACGGGTTCCACTCGTCCCACAGGTTTTGCCCCCAGACCACCTTGCCGGTCGCGCGGTCCAGGCAGACCAGGTGCCCGACCGCCCCGAGGCCGTAGACGTACTTCCCGGCGACGCACGGGGTCGAGCGGTATCCGCCCGCCGCCCATCCGATGTTCCGCTTCCAGTACGGGCCGACCTCGTACCCGTGCCGCCACCGCTCGGCCCCGGTCTTCGCGTCCAGGCAGACGATCGCCTCCTGTTCCCCGCGGACCTCTTCCGTCCAGCCCAGATAGACGTCGTCCCCGGCGACGACCGGGCAGCCCCACCCCTGCTTGATCTTCGCCCGCCAGACGGCCCGGGGCCCGTCCTTCGGCCACTCCCGCAAGAGGCCGGTTTCGGGCGACGTCCCGTCCCCGTTCGGCCCCTGGAACCGCGGCCAGTCGGCGGCGGAAAGCGGCTGGGCGAGCCAAACGGCCACGACCGCGGCGGCAAGGGTTCGCATGAGGGGACTTCCGGGGAGGAGGGACCGATTCCGGTGCGAGCCCATCTTGTACCCGCCCCGGTCCCGTGTCTATCAGTTTTTTTGACACTTCTCGCTCGACACCTTCTCCCCGGTGCTCCTCTCTCCCCTTGTTCCCACGCTCCGGGCTATGCATTACCCACATCCGCAGACGTCGGATCGGAGGTGTCTGTACCCCGGAGGGGTTGTAGTCCACAGCCCGGGTGCGCGACGCGCGACCCCGGGCTGTGGACTACAACCCCTCCGGGGTAACGGCCGGTATAGCCGGT
>JAQGHQ010000553.1 GCA_028288765.1 Gemmataceae bacterium
GCTCCTCCCGACCGGCGGCCCGGTGGTCGTCGCCGGGATGTGCGGGGCGGCCGCCGCCCTCACCCGGTGCTGGGTCCGGGCGTCCACCCGGGCGGTCGGGCTCGTCCCGGGCTGAGGTGCGTAACGGTGGGATCTCGGGGCGGTGTCGAGTTCGGGCCCGGGGCGGCGTCCGGCCGGTCGACCGTCCCCGGGTCGGGGGCGGGTCAGCCCGTGCGGCCGCCCACCCGGACCGGACGCGGGACCGTTCCGCCCCCGCCCGAGCGGAGGGCCGAGAATGGGAAAGACTGCGATCATCGACGAGTTGCACGTGACCGTCCGGATCCCGGCCGACCTCCCGGAGGCCGACGCCGAGGTGGTGCGCCGGGCCCTGACCGGGAAGGCGTTCATGGCCGGGCTCCGGCGGGCGGTCCGGACGGTCATCCGCCGGACCCCGGGTCTGACCCCGGTCCGCGTCCGCCTGACCCGGTGACGGGTGGCCGGGCCGGGCCATGGGGCCCGGCCGCCCCTTTTCTTTAGCCCTGAGGCCGGTATTCTTCAGCCGAGCTTTGCTCGGAACGGGACTTCCAGTTCGTTACTCGAAGCCACCGCCTTGAGGCGGTGGAGCGTTCACATGCCGCGCCAGAATCGTGCCCTGAGTGCTGCTGTTTCTCTCGCGGGAATGGGCGAGTCGAACCAATTAGCCCGCGTGGTGAGGAACAGGGGTACAACCCTAACCTGCATGGTTCCGCATCCCGGGCTATCGACCCTCGACACGGCGCAGGACTGCCGCGGCTTCGCGGGTCAGCGGGTCGGTCGCCGGCCCTTTGGCCAGTTCGGCGAGTACCGCCCGCGCGTCCGCCGTCCCGATCGCTTCCAGCGCGGCCACCCCGCGGACGGCGCGGATCTGGTACGGGGACGCGGCGGGGCTGTTGTACCGGTTCAGGAACTGGGTCAGCCGGTCGCGCACCTCCGCGGACGAGGACCGGGCCAGCCGGGCCCGGGCCCCGACCACCGCGTTCGACCCGAATCGGTCCAGCTCGGCCGAGGCCTTCTCCCGGTCGGCGAATTCGGCCGCACCCAGCTGCCCGACCAGCCGATCGAGGTCGGCCTCGGTCGGGACGGGTGCCGGGCGGTGCTTCTCGCGCAGGAGCGGAACCGCCCCGGCCGGGGCGGCGGCCACGGCCGCGACGCCCGCGTATCCCGGGACCGGGTCGGATCCGGCGAGCTGGTCCCAGGCCGCGGCCAGGCCCGGGGCTGCTTTGGCACCACTGGCCCGGACCAGGGCCGGCAGGGTCACGTCCCAGACCAGCCCGGTCTGATCCTCGGCGACCGACACGAGCCGGCGGCCGTCCGGGGAGAATGCGAGATCGGTGACCCACCGGCCGTGCCCGACGAGCCGAGCCAGGGCCCGCCCGGACGCGGTCTCGTACACCCACACGCCGAAGCTCGGATCGGACGAGAACGACCCCTCGGCCGCGGCCAGGAGCCGGCCGTCCGGCGACACGGCGACGGAGGCTACGTGTGCCGCCATCGGGGGGACCCCGGCACCGTTAAAGGGCTTCCGGCCCGAATCCGAAACGACGAAGCGGCGGCGGAGCTTGCCGGCTTCCGGGTCCCAGGCGGTCAGCGCGTCGGCCAACGATCGACCGGTGCCCGGGTCGGTGACACCGGTCCCGCCCAAATACATCACCGGTCCGTCGGGGGCGAACACGGCGGACTCGGATGCCGACGCTGGCGAGCCCAGTTTGTGGAGGTGTTTCCCCGTCCGGGCGTCCCACACATCGGTCCCGTTTGGATAGCTGCCGTCCCGCGGGCCGGTCAACCAGCGGGTCGAACTCGTAAAGAGGAATCGGCCGTCGGGGGATAAGGCGAGCCCCCCGGGCCTAACCACCTCGGGGCGGTCCTTCGACCGGGGTGGGGCACCGGGCGGGATGGTGAGTTTCGCCCGGACGGTTGCGGCCGGCCACTCCCACAGGGTCACGACCGCCCCGTCGTGGGTCGCGAGTGTTCGGCCGTCGGCGGCAAACCTGCCGACTTCCCCCTTCGTACCCCGCAGCTGGCCGGGTAGGTCGACCGACTTCCCGGCACTCGGATCCACCAGCGCGAGTTCACCAGCTGCCGAAAACAGCAACCCGCGGCCGTCCGGTGTGAATGCGAGTCTCAGGTTCACAAAGGTGCGGCCCGGGATGTTCTTGTCGCGCTTCGCCGGGATGGAATAGATTGGCTTCCCGGTCGCCATCTCCCAGACCCGGATCGTCTCGTCGTGGCCGAGCGTCGCCGCGAGCCGGCCGTCCGGGGAGACGGCCACCGCGTCGAGGATGTCCCGGTGGGTCGCGAGCGGGACCACGGGCTTGCCGGTCGAGGTCTCCCAGATGTCCACCCGCCCGTCCCCCCGGGCGGTCGCGAACCGTTTTCCGTCCGGGCTGACCGCGACGGCCGCCGCCTCGCTCCCGTTGCGGCTCCCGCCCGGGACCGGGGACCGGGCACGTTCTTCGCCGGTCGTCGCGTCCCAGACCTGGAAGTACGGGTCCCCGGTCGAGGTGATGAGCAACTTTCCGTCCGGGGTGAGGGCGTGTCCGGCGCCGTACCCGGCCTTGGGGAATGGGAGCGCGCGGATCTCTTTCCCCGCCCGGAGGTCCCAGACCCGGATTGTCCCATCGTGTTCGTTGGTGGCGGTCTGCCCGGCCGGCAAGTCCTTCGGCCGGAGCGGAATCGCGGCCAGCTGGGCGTCGGCCGACAAGCTGTACATGAACCCCCACACGCAGTACGCCAGGGGCGGGATGCGGACCGTCCGGGCGACCGCGTTTTTGTCCGGGTCCACGAACGACATCGTCCAGTCGGCCGGGTCTTTCCAGTCGCCGGTCAGGAAGGCCGGGCCGGCGGCCGTATACCGTACCTCCCGGCACGGCCCGG
>JAQGHQ010000585.1 GCA_028288765.1 Gemmataceae bacterium
CCGGGCCGGGGTCGACGCGTTCTCGCGCCGCCCGCCACGGGGTTGATCCGACCAGTCGACCCGATCGAGCCGCTGATCGCCCGCCCGAGCCACCCAGGTCTGGACCGTCCACAGGCTGACCCGGAACCGCTCGGCCACCGCTCGCAACGAGGCACCTCGTCGGACCGCGGCCACCATGGCACGCCTCTGTTCCTCGGAGGGGTTTTTGGTTCACGAGAATGCTCCGGGAAAACGGGTTTCCCGTTACCGTAGTGACCACCTTTGGGTGTCATCTGTCCGCTTTGGGTGGACATGCGCAACGCCGGCGGTTACCGGTCCGGGAATCGATGGCGGGGGGCAAACGCCGCGGATGAGGCCGGTATGTGCCCGGGACCCGCGCCGCGGCAACGGGAATCGTTGCCGGGCGCATTCGCCCGATGTGCCGTCGCTCAGCTGTCCCTCACATGTCCACCCAAAATTGTGGACATGCCACCCGGCCAGGGCCTAGTCCTTCCGCACCAGCACGTCCGGTACGTCGTGCGTCTTCCCGCCGATCAGGACCCGCTTGAACGGCCAGTCCTCGGGCGGGGTGATGCACTCCGGGGCGTCGGGGCCGACGACGACCGTGTCGACTACCGCCGCCGGCCCGACCCGCGGCTGCCACACGACCGCCTGGCCGGCGACGAACCGCTCGTCCTGCCCCGCCCGACGCAGCTCCTCGGCCGCGAACCGTCCGGCCCCGTACCCCGGCTGCGCCAGCCGACCCTCGTGCTCGTGCTCGGTCCCCGCCAGGATCGTCTTCGCGGCCTGCCGGGCGCCGGCCAGGCTCTCCCCCGGCTGGGCCAGCGAGCGGTAGACCGCCGCGAGTCGGAGGGCCAGGTCGTGGCCGGTCCGGAAGTCCGCCGGCGGCGGGCCGAAGCTGACCGCCCGGCCCGCGGTGACGTATAGCCCGCCGCGCTGGGCGGTCGCCTGGATCACGCACGTCTGGGTCACCGGGGCCGGCGTGAACCCCGCCCGGCGGAACTTCGCCCCCCGGCCGTCGGCGGTCACGCTGACCGAGACCGCCTCGGCCCCGCGGCGGAGGAGCCGGTGCCCGAGGTGGCCGGCGACCTCGGCCTCGGTCTCCCCCCGGCCGAAGTTCCGGCCCGTAGCCTCGACCGCGTGAGCCACCACCCGCCCGAGCGCACGGTACTCCTCCTGCTCGACCGCCGACAGCACCCGCAAGAGCGGCCGGAGCCGTTCGGAGATCTGGGGGACGTTCGGGAATGGGCGGTCGCAGGCCACCTTCCGCCCGGCGGTCACGTTCATCAGCAGGTCGGCCCGCCCGCCGTCCCAGGACCACTCCTTGAGCTGGAACCCGAGCTGGTCGAGCTCCTCGTCGAAGAGCCGTTGGGCGTCCACGTTCGAGCACAGCAGCCACCGCTGCCGGCCGTTCGTGTACACCCCCGGCCGTTCCGAGTCGGCGAGCAGCCCGCGGACGTGCATGCCCGAGGTCAACCAGGCGACGTGCGGCGCGGCCAGGAGCAGCGCGGCCTCGCACCCCATCGCCTCCAGTAGCCCGGCGACCTGGGCCTGCTTGGCGTCGATGTCGGCCCGGCGGGCGGCGACCCCGGCCGGGGCCGGGGCCAGCGGCCCGGTGGGGTGGACCCCGTTGGTACTGGGCCGCGGGGGCGACGTCCGGTCGTCCAGGTCGATCCGCATCTCTCCCGGTTCGGACGTGCCCATGAAGTCGATTCCGGTTTGCGGCGGCTGAACGGCCGCCGGGTCCAATCTCGTGGGCGTGCTTGGCCCGGCCTGGCGGGCGGTGACGCACCGCCCGTCGCGCTCCCGGCCCGCGGCTACCCGGCTGCCGGTTTCCCGAACGGGTATGCGATCTCGCCGGCCGCGTACCTGCGGGCCATCTCGCGGTAGCGGGCGTTGATCGTCCGGGTCTTGGCGATCTCGTCGGCGGTCGCCGGGCGGAACACCTTCCCGGGAATTCCCATCACGACCGACCGCGGCGGGACCTTCATCCCCGGCGGGACGACCGCCCCGGCGGCGATCACGCACTCCGGGCCGATCTCGGAGCCGGAGAGCACCTTCGCCCCGATCCCGACCAGCGTGTCCGCCCCGACCCGCGCCCCGTGCAGCACCGCCGCGTGCCCGGCCACCACCCCCGGCTCGACCACGTTCGGCACCCCGGCGTCGCAGTGTACGATCACGTGGTCCTGGAGGTTCACGTTCTCGCCGAGCGTGATCGGGGCCACGTCGCCCCGGACGACCGCCCCGAACCAGATGTTCACCCCCCGGCCGCACGTCACGTCGGCGGTGACGACCGCGGTCGGGGCCAGGAAGATCGTCATCAGGGGTTCATGTGGGTAGGGGTAGCCCGGGCCGCCCGAAGTGTCATGATACCTGTTCGAGGCGGCCACGGGTACGCGGCCGGCCGGCTTATCCTGATCCCCGAACCCCCGGCCCCCCGTGCGAACCACCGTCGTCGTATTCCCGTTCGACCTGTTCGGTTCGGCCGGGACCGGGGCCGGCGCGCAGCT
The DNA here is from genome assembly GCA_028288765.1 of Gemmataceae bacterium. GTDB lineage: Bacteria > Planctomycetota > Planctomycetia > Gemmatales > Gemmataceae > Urbifossiella. The sequence goes on from JAQGHQ010000585.1 coordinate 2,511, forward strand.
GCTCGGCGACGTGGTCCGGGAGGTGATCGATGATACGGCCAAGGAAACACGGCCGGCGCGGGCCGACGCCCTCCGCGGGGCGCTGCGGGTACGGGAGGCCGCGTTCGACACGCTCGGGCGCGTCGCCGACTGGCGGAAGCGGGGCCGCCAGCTCGCCCGCCAGGCGCTGAAGGCGGGCGACTTCCTCGTCTGGCTCGGCGGGAACCACCTGAGCGTACTGCCGGTGCTCGAGGAGCTCGGGGCCGACGACCCGGCCGGGACGCTCGTCGTCCAGTTCGACGCCCACCTCGACGTCTACGCCTTCCACGACACGACCGCCGAGCTGTCGCACGGGAACTTCCTGAAGCACGCCGCCGGCCCGCTCCCGAAGCTGGTGAGCGTCGGCGACCGGGACCTGTTCCTGACCCCGGGCGAGGTCGCCGGGGTGTTCGAGGCCGCGTTCCCGGCCGCGGCGGTCGCGGCGGACCCGGACCGCGTCGCGGACCGCCTCCGGGCGGCGGCCGGGAGGGCCGACCGGGTGTGGATCGACCTCGACTGCGATGCGTTCGACCCGGCCTACCTGCCCGCCGTGCAGCAGCCGCTCCCGTTCGGGCTCGCCCCGCCCGTGTTCCTGAAGTTGCTCGCGGCGGTGTGGTCGGGGAAGGTGGCGGGGATTTCGGTGTCCGAGTTCGATCCCGGCCGGGACGTGCGGGAGACGAGCCTGAACCTGCTCGGCTGGCTGCTCGAATTCGTCCTGCTCAGGCGACACGAGGTGGGGGCTACCAGATGAAGCGGGCCGCCCAGATGGGCGGCCCGTGCGTCTCCCGGTCAACCGCGGGAAGGGCTCAGTCGTCGTCATCGTCCAGGTCCAGGGCCTTCCGCCGCCGCCTCGGGGGGGCCTTCTGGGCCTTATTCGCAGAAATGATCAGGATCGTCCCGCCGACAATTCCGAGGAGGAACAACACCCCGAACACGCCGATCATGATCTTCAGGATCAGCGACCCGGTCTTCGAGCCGGAATCGGACGAGGTGGAACTGGTGCTCGAAGACGGCTGGGAGTCGCTGCCGCCTCCCGGGCCGGAGCTCACGGACGGGGCCACACCCGACGGCGGGAAGGTCGGGGTGGTCGAAACCCCGATGCCGGACGAGGTTCCGGGGGCCGTCCGGGGTACGAGGTCGGGGTCGGTCGGGGGCGCCGGCGTTGGAGGCGACTCGCCCCCGCCCGGCGCACCGGGCATGCCCGGTCCCCCCGGCATGGTCGGCGGGTTGAACAGGCCCGGCCCCGGCCCGCCGCCGTTGACGAACCGGACCCCACACTTCGGGCACGAGGCGTAACTCGGCTTGATCGGCCCCCGCCCGAGTTCCGCCTTGCACCCCCCGCAGTACCACACGTCTTCGAACTGCGGGCCGCGGAAGCCGCCGCCCGGCACCCCACCCGGCATCCCGGTGATCCCACCCGGACGGCCCGGCATCCCGGTGATCCCGCCCGGACGGTTGAAGCCCGGCCGGCCCGGTTGCGACCGCACCTCGGCGACCGTGACGGCGGTGGCCATGAGGGCGAAAATCCCCACGATCGTGACCCGCACCCCTGTGCGCGACGACATGGGTAACTCCGGCTCGAGGGATTGAGGGGGAAATCCGACCGAATTGAGAGTAGTGTAAACGGTCCCGAGCATGCGGTCAATCAAGTGACAAGATGTGACGGTACGACCCACCTCGTCGGTCGTCGGAATAACGGGCTTGGCCGGGCGCCGGCCCCGTTTCCCACCGCCGTGACTAGGAGAGACCCATGACACACCGAATCCCCTTCGTGGTCGCCGCCGTCCTGGTCGGGGTCGTGTCCGCCACCGCCGCGGACGGAGACCGCCAGTTGAAGGTGGTCTCGTCGAAGGCGTTGCCGGCGATCGAGTCGGTGGTGATTTACCCGGCCGGTGCGGTGAAGCCGGGCAAGGACCGGCCGAAACCGATCCTGACCGTGACCAAGTTCGGCGAGCCGGTCACACTGCCCGGGGACGGGCCGGTCGACGTGTACGCGAAGCCGAAGGGCGGGGTCGAGGTGCTGGCGGCCGGGAAACTGGCCGTGAAAGCCGGCCCCGCGCACGAGCTGAAACTGGGCGACGTGCTCGGGGTGGTCGAGGTGCTTCAGACCGACGACTCGCCGCGGGCGGAGAAGATCGTGGTCACCGCGGCCGACGACCCGGGACCGGACGAGAAGGGACACGTCGCGGTCCAGGTCGGGTCGGACTACCGGACCGAGATGGCGGTCCCGGAGGGCTTCTACGCGGTCTGGGTAGTACCGGCGAGCGGGGCCCGGGCCCAGCGGGTCGCCGACCGGATCCGCGTCCTCCCCGGCCGCACAACCCGCGTGGGTGGGGAATAAAATAGTAACGAGTGCTACGGGCCGAGCCGTCCAGTTGTGTTTGGTTTTCTCTATCCTTCTCTCAGCACTCAGTGGCTCGGGCCGCCGCGGCAGGCGGCCCGCCAGCGCCTCGGCACTGTCGAAATACTACGAAAGGCCATGCGCGTCCTCGTCCATCCCTGTCCCGTCGTTCTTCCGACCGTTCCGCCGGCCGCGGGCGAGGTCCACGTCTGGGTCGCGAGCCTCGACCGCCCGCCGTGCGCCCCGGCCGAACTCGCTACCGGACTCACCCCGGACGAGCGGGACCGCGCGGGGCGGTACCGGGTCGGGCCGGTCCGGGACCAGTTCGTCACCGCCCGGGGGTGGCTCCGGCGGCTGCTCGGCGGCTACCTCGGACTGCCCCCGCACGCCGTCCCGATCACTTACGCCGCGTACGGAAAGCCGGTCCTGCCCGGGGCGCCGCTCCACTTCAACGTGACCCACACGAACGGGCTGGCCCTGATCGCCGTCGCCGGCCGGCGGGTCGGGGTGGACGTGGAGCG
>JAQGHQ010000588.1 GCA_028288765.1 Gemmataceae bacterium
GGGGTTTTTTGACTCATGGGAAGGCTCCGCGAGATGGGTTTCCCATTACCGTAGTGACTACCGTTGACTGTCACCTGGGTGACTACCTTTGGGTGTCATCTGTCCCAGAGCCGTGGACATGCCACCCAGCCCAGCCGGCACATGTCCCAGAGCCGCGGATATGCCACCCAGCCGGAAAACTACGCCGACCCGGCGATGATCTTCTGGGCCAGCTCCTTCACCGCCCGGGTGAACTGGTGGTCCGGGAACTTCAGGGCGAAGAGCCCGCTGCTGCCGAGTCGGAGCATGTCCTCGGACAGCAGCAGCAGCGCGCCGAGGTCGGCACTGAACGACCGCTCTACGTCCCGCCGCAGGGCCGCCAGGTCCATGCTCGCCAGCACCTTGTTCAGCACCAGCATCATCCGCGGGACGCCAAGCTTGCGGGCCACCTCGATCGTCACCGCCGTGCCCAGGAAGTCCTGCTTGTCCGGCCGGAGGATGAGCACCACCCAGTCGGAGATCGCGATCGACAGGAGCGTCTCCTCGTTCATCCCCGGGTGGGTGTCGATGAACAGGAAGTCGAGGTCGAGCTTCTCCAGGAGGTTCTCGAACCCCTCGTTCAGGAGCTCGACCTCGTACCCCTCCTTCAGCACCCGGGCGATTTCCCCGGCCTTCAGGCTCGACGGGATGAGGTACACCCGCCCGCCCGCCGCGGCCACCTCGGGCGGGGTCATGTGGTACGCCGTCTCCTCGATCCGGCACTGCCCGTACAGGTAGTCGTTCAGCGCCCGGGTGATCTGCTTCTCGTCCAGCCCGAACAGGATGTGGATCCCGGGAGACTGGATGTCCGTGTCCACGATCCCGACCCGCCGGCCGGTCAGCGCGACGGCGGTCGCGAGATTGGCCGTGAGGTTCGACTTCCCCGTACCGCCCCGGTACGAGTGGATGGACACGATCATTCCCATGCAAACAACTTAGGAGTGGATGGACGCGATCATTCCCGTGCGGACAGCTTATGTCGTCTCCGGCGGCGGTGTCAGCCCCAGGTCGGGCCTCGGGAAGATCCGGGTGTCAGCCACGCCCGGCCTCTCGTCCCCTGTTCCGGACGGGGGACGGGAGGCAGCCGGGCCCCGGCTGTCCTCGCCACTTTTCTCGGGGGGAGGGTTCTGCCCGTCCTTCCGGAACCGGCGGCGGAGCCCCGCGGCCTTCTGTTGGAGTTCGCGGAAAAATCCGTCCTCGGTGATCTCCTTCACCTGGGCGTCCTTCCGGGACAGGTCGATCTCGACCTGTAACCGCTGGACTTCCTGGCGGAGCTGTTGTTCGCGGGCCTGGACCTCGCGGGCCATCTTGTCGAACACCCGGGCCAGGGTCCCGAGGGTGTCGGTCCGGCCGGCGACCGGGACGAGCAGCTGGGGGTCGAAGTCGCCCTTCTCGACCGCCTCGGCCGCCCGGGTCAGGTCGGCCACCGCCCGGAAGTACGCGAGCTCCTGGTCCCGCAGCCGCCGCTTGTCGAGACAGGCGTTGATTCGAGCCTGGAGGAGGACGGGGTCGTACGGCTTCGGCAGGTAGTCCTCGGCCCCCATCTCGATGCACCGGACCACGCTCGCCATCTCGTCGACCGCCGAGATCATGATGACCGGCAGGGCCTTCAGGTCCGGGTCGGCCTTGAGCGTCTGGAGGACCTGATACCCGTCCACCTCGGGCATCATGATGTCGAGCAGGACGAGGTCGAACCGGTAAACCGGGATGAGCTGGAGCGCCTCGCGGCCGTCGCGGGCCTCGACAGTGATAAACCCTTGCTTGGCCAGCCGCCGGCAGAGCATCACCCGGTTCGCGTCGTTGTCCTCGACCACCAGGATCCGCTTCTGCCCGATCGTGCCGGACTCGTGCGCCGGGTCCGGGGGGTCAACGGCCGGATGTTCGCCGCCGGGTGCGAGCATTGTGCCCGTGGGGCGGGGCAGGACGAGCGTTTTCGGGCCCTCGTCCGGGACGGCGGCGGGCGGGGCTGTCGGGGGGGGCGGGGCCGTCGTGCCCGGCGGGCGGGCGGCGAGGGCCGCCTGGACCTTCTCGACGAGCCGGTCCATCTGCACCGGCTTCGTCTCGAACTCGACACACCCGACGGCGAATGCCTTCTCCTTCGCATCAGCGGTGGCGTGGGCCGACAGTGCGATCACCGGGATCGGGGCGGTGTCCGGGTTCGCCTTGAGCCGGCGGGTGGCCTCCCACCCGTCGATCCCGGGAAGCCCGAGGTCCATCAGCACCAGCTCCGGCCGCTCCGCCGTGGTCAGCTCGACCGCCCGCTCGCCGTTCTCGGCGGTGAGGACGTCGAACCCCCGCGCGACGAGCCGGCGCCGGAACATTTCCCGGTTGACCTGCTCATCTTCGACCAGCAAGATCCGTGGCACACCGTTCTCCGGGCGAGCGGGGGACGTTTGCCCCCCCGATCCGTACCTCACGCACCACGTTCGCCGAGAACCGACACCACCCGAAAGCCGGTGGCCGAGTCCCGCATGTGCGGGGCCAGGGCGTTGCGGTACGCGGCCCGGCACGCGGCCGCCTGGTTCCGCCACGACCCGCCGCGGAGGACCCGGAACCGACCGGTCGGGGGCCCGGCGGGGTCCCGGGCCGGGCTCTTCGCGTAGTACCCCTCGGCGTACCAGTCCGCGCACCACTCCCACACAGTCCCGTGCGTGTCGTGCAGTCCCCACGCATTCGCAGGATACCGGCCCGCGGGTGTCGTGCGACCGACCGCCGCCCCCGCCGGGGCGTCGCCGTAGGGGTACACGGCGTCGAAGTTCCCCAGGTCGGCCGAGAACGTCGACCCGTGGCCGAACGGGCTGTCCCGCTTCCCGGCCCGGCAGGCGTACTCCCACTCGGCCTCGGTCGGCAGGCGGTACGTCCGGCCGGCGGCCCGCTCCTCCGGCAGCTCCGCCAGTTGCCGGCAGAACGCCGCCGCGTCGTCCCAGCTCACCATCTCGACCGGGTGGTCCGGGCCGCCCCCGTTCCCGGTAGTGAACTTCGACGGGTTCCGCCCGACGACCATCTGGTACACCCGCTGTATGACGGGGTGAACGGCGAGGTAGAACGGCCGCCCGATCACAACCTCGTGCCGGGGCCCCTCGTTCGAGCGACGGTCGGGCTCGTCGGCGGGCGAACCCATCTCGAAGGTCCCCTCCGGGACCAGGACGAACGCCATCCCGGCCGCGTTCGTCAGGGTCTTCGGCTGCTCGACCGCGGTCTGGGTGAGAGGGGCGAAGAGGGCATCTCGACCAATCACCCGGGACCGAGTCCGTCGCCCGGTCTCCCGGCGCCCGCCCGCCGGGTCCGCTTCCGCATCCGGTTCCGCCACAACCGTTCTCCTCAGGAGAGAAGATCAAGAGGGCTAACCCTAGAGTCACAGAGAACAGAGAGAAAGAGAAACACCGAGAGGAAAAATCGAATTTTGCTTAACCCCTGCCTTTGTTTTCCCTCTGTATTCTCTGTGACTCCGTGGTTAGACCTTGCTTCCTTCCCATTTCAACCCGCCCGACCGGCCCGACATGAACAGGTTACCCGGTGCCGCCGGAATCTCTACCCCGGCGGATGAAGTCATCTTTCCCGAGCGCCGACACACCACAAGGAGATTGTACCGTCGGGCCGGGCGGCCATACCCGCGGCGCACCCCACCCGGCCCGGCGATCCGATATAATCGGTTCGATTTGCCCGGATCGTTCCGCCACAGACGGGCCCTCATGAACACCGCACCGGGATCACACGGACCGACCTGGCGGACCCCGCCGCCCGCTTCCGCCGTTCCGGCCACTCCCTCCGCCCCGGGGTGGCAGGTTGCACCCCCGCGCACGCCGTACCGGCCCCGCTGGCGCCGTCTCGCCGCCGTGGCCGTCGGCGGGCTCGCCGCACTGGCCGCCGTCACCTGGGTCGTCCTCTGGATTCGCCCACCCGAGCCGGCCCGGCTCGTCGTGTTGCAGGCCGGGTACGACGCGACCCTGGCCGTGCCCCCGAACCCGTACGGGAAGGCCGCGGCCCGCGAACTGGCCACTCTGACGAAGTCCGGCGGGTGGCTGGGCAGCCGGGCCCGGCTGCACGGGAGCTCCGACCCCGGCCGGCTCACCCGGCCCGGACCGCACCAGCTGATGCCGGAGATCGACGCCGGCCGCGAGCGGTGCGTGGTCGTTGTCCTCGCCGCCCACGGCGGCCGCGACCGGGACGGGGCCTTTCTCTTCCCCGACGACGCCACCCCCGACCCCGCCCACCGGCTCCGCGTCAACGCCCTCGTCGACCGCCTCGCCCAGCTGCCGGCGGACCGGCAGAAGTTACTCGTGCTCGATGCAGCCCAGTGCATGGCGTTTCCTGACCTGGGACTGCTCCACAACGACTTCGCCGCCGCGGTCGAGGACCTGAACGACGCGATCGCCGCGGTTCCGAACCTCGTCGTGTTCATGAGCACCGGGTCCGACCAGCGGTCCTGGGTGTGCCCCGAGTGGGAGCAATCCACCTTCGCCCACTTCCTGCACGAGGGCCTGACCGGGGCGGCGGACGCGGACGGCGACCGGCGGGTGAGCGGGTGGGAGGTGATCGAGTACGTCCGCCCCCGGGTCCACGACTGGGCGCGAGACCACCGGGCCGCGCTGCAATCGCCGGTCGTGTTGCCGCGCGGGGGGGAGGGCGAGCGGCGGGCGAGGGCGATGCATCTCGCGATGGCCGCGGACGGCCAGCCCTCCCCGGCCGCGCCGACCCCGTTCGAACCGCCCACCGAGATCCGGCAGGCGTGGGAGGAGTACCGGGCGCTGGCCCACGGTACCCCGCCCCCGCAGGCGTATACGCCGCACTTATGGCGGCAGTACGAGGCCTGGGTCCTGCGGCAGGAGCAACACCTACTGGCCGGGGACGCGGACGGGGCGCGGGCGGCCCGCGAGAAGGCGGCCGACCTCCGCCGCCGGATCGAGGACGACCGCCGGCTCGGCGTCCGCCCACAGACGCTCGCTCTCCCGGTGGGGGTCGGGTCGGTCCCGCAGGTCGCGGAGCTGCCCGCTTCGTTCATCGTCGGGATCGCCCGCGTCGCCAACCCGGACCCGTCGATCACTCCCGCCGAACGGCTGAAGGAGTGGGAGCAGGTGCGGCCGCTGGCGGCCGGACTCGACCCCGAATCCGCCCGCCTGCTCTGGGCCACCGCCCTGCTCCGGTTCGTCGCCGAAGACCCGGCCGGCCGGCTGCCCGTCGTCCCGGTGGTCCTCCCGTTCATTGAAAGCGGGTTTGCCGTCCGCCCGGCCGAACTGCACTTCCTGGCCATGCTCGCGGCGCACGCCCCGCCGCCCGAGAAATCGACCGCGATCGGCCCGCTGCTAAGCCAGGTCCTCTCGCTCCGGGAGCGGGCCGAAGCTGCCGCCGCGTGCGTACCCGGCCGCCGCTATCCCTACGCCGAGGTCTGCCAGCCGTGGGTGCTCGGGGACATCCGTAAGGGGGACGAGAGCCGGCGGCCGGCGGAAGACCTGTGCTTCGCGACCGGCGAGAAGGACTGGGGAGACGCCGCCACCCGCGCGGCCGAAGCAGGGCGCCATTACACCCGGGCGGTCGAGACCGCCGCCCGGATCCGGTCCGTCGTGGCCGCGTGGCACACAGGAGCGGCCCGGGTGCCCGGTCTCGGCGAGTGGCTGACCCGCGAGGCCGAGTTGAGAACCCTGCCGGACCGCCTGGCCCGGGAGGCCGCGTTCCGGGCGGACCTCGGCGTGTGGGGCCGGATCCACGCGGCGGGGGAACTGGTCTGGTCGCGCCAGCCCACGACCGACCCGGCCGCGCTCGACGCCCTCGGCGGCGACCTGGACAGCCGGACAAGGGCCCTCGACACCAGGCTCGCGCGGCAGGTGAATGAACTGATCGAGACCCGCCCGGAGTTCGAGGGCAAGGTGACCCCGCGGGCCGAGGCGGTGCGGTGGTGGCACGAGACCGACGCCGCGCTCACCGCACCCCCGCCGGACGAAATCGCCCCCGCCCGCCGGGTCGACCTGCTCCGCGAGTCCCGGCGGGTGTCGCGCCAGCTGCTCGTCACCGCCCGGACCCGCCCGGAGCGGTTGCCCGACGTGTCGCCAGAACTGACCCGGGAACGGGCGTTCGACGCGGCCCGCCGCCGCGGGCTGTTCCTGCTCGCCCGGATCGGCCGGACGGACTTCGCCGCGCTCACCGCCGGCAAGGCCGGGGACGGGTACACGCAGATCGAGTTCCGGGTGGGCGAGTCCGGGTTCCCCGCGGCCGGTCGGCAGTCGCTCGCCGAGGCCGGCAGCCGCCTCGGCGAGGTCTTGAGTGCGATTCCGCAAGCGGTGGGCGGCCCCGCCTCCCCCGGGGGCGACCGGCTGACCCGGCTCGCTACCGCCCCGGCCGAGATCGCCGGCAACCCGGCCGCCCAGCTCCGGCGGGTCGGCACCCGCGCACTCCTCCTGGCCCAGGCCCGGCGGACGCTCGAAGACCACTGGTACGACGGCCGCGGCGGGCCGTACTACCGGCTCGCCATCGAGCAGCTCGCCGCGGACGCCGGGCGGGTCTCGCCCGCGCCCGCCCCGGGACCGGACGAGTTCGCGAGCCTGAAGGCGGCGGCAGAGGAGTTCCCGGTCCAGTCCGCCGTTCCCGCCCGGGTAGCGGTGACCGACGAACCGACCCCCGAGGTACGAATCCCCCTCACCCGGCCGACCGGTGTCTCCGGCCGACCGGGGTTCGCGGTGTTCTGGGCCGAACTCCCGTTCCCCCCTACGCCGAAGAAGGGCGAGCTCCCGCCGCCCCCCGGGCGGGTACCGGTCGCGACCGACCCGGCCGCCCCGCTCCCCCCGCTTGTTCGTCCGCTCGCGCGCCCGGTCGGCCCGCCGCCCGCGACGCCGTTACCGCAATCCGGTCCGTTGCGGGTGAACGGGTTCTACCGCGGTCGCTTCCTGGCCGGGAACGGGGTGGTGGATCTGTACTCGGTCCCGCACCAGGCGGCGGTCACCACCCCGCCGGTCGACCCGTTCGCCAAGCTCGCCGTCCGGGCCGACCCGGCTCTCGCCGCGAAGTACGCCCTCGGGTCCGGTTCGGTCGCGATCGTCCTCGACTGTTCGGGGAGCATGCGGCCGGACCCGACCGTCCGCGGCAACCGGGGCCTCTACCCCACGGCGGTCGACGCCCTGGGCGACGTGCTCGCCGCGCTTCCGCCTGGGGCGACGGTGAGCGTCCGGACGTTCGGCCAGCGGACCCCCGGGGCGAAGTCCGCCGAGGACACGATCCGGGTGATGGTCCCCCCGACCTCGCTTCCGTTTGACCGCAGCCCTGTCCTCAACGGAATCGTGTATCAAGCATCTGGGGTCACGACGAACGACCTGTACGACAAATCGCCCGTCGTCCGCGCGGTGCTGGAGGCGAAAGAGTCGCTGAAGACCGCCCCCGGGCCGTTCAAGGCGGTCGTACTGATCTCGGACGCGGTCGACACGCGGTTCGCCGAAGACCCGGCGTTCGCCAGCCCGAAACGGTCGATCCCGGACGTCCTCCGGGCCGAGTTCACCGACTCAGGCGTCCCGCTCTGTGTGGTCGCCCTCCCGGTCTGGCACCCGGCCGAGCTCGCCGCCCAGGCCGCGTTCAAGGTCGTCGAGAAGTTGCGGCCGGCCGGCCGGCTCGTGCCGCCGGAGAAGGCGAAGGAGCTGGGCGTGTGGCTCCGCAGCGGGCTGAGCCCGCGGGTGCGGTACACGGTCGAGCCGGTCGAGACCGACACCCCGGTCGCGCCGTTCGACCTGACCGCCACGGCGGACCCGCCCGACGACTGGTTCGCCGGGAAGCTCCCCCGCGGGCGGTACCGGGTGCGTGTGGCCGGGGACCTCGATTTCCGGCACGACGTCTGGCTCGGCCCCGGCGACCGGCTCTTGCTCGACCTGATCGAGGACGGCGCGAGGCTGTCGCTCAAGCGGCACTGGTTCGCGGCAACAACTCCCGCCCTGGCCAGGGCGGGCGGGGACGAGGCGTGGAAGCTGGCTCTCCTTCAAAACCGATTCGACGGGGGCAAGGTGCGGATGGTGGCGACCGCCGAGGGCCGGCCGCCCACGGCCGCCGTGGTGGCGGTCGACCGGATCGGGGACGTGTGGTTCGAGGTCGCCCCGGTGGTACCCCGGCCGGAGCCGGTCGCGGTCCGCTGGCGGGCGGTCTCGGGTTTCCCCGGGCCGAGCTGGTCGGTCGACGTGACCGGGTGGCCGGGCGTCCCCGGCGGGGTCGGGGCGGCGGCCCCGATGGTTGAGGCGTGGTGGAACGCCGACGGGCCGTACCCGACGACCGGCGATCCGTGGGTGCCCCCGGACCTGGGAAAGATGACCGAGACCCGGAACGTGAAGATCGGGCCCGGCGAGGGGGCCGTCACGCTTGACGCGGTGACGATCGAAACGCACAGGGTGGAGGTGCGGCCGGGCGAGTTCGAGCCCCGCCCCTGTCTGGTCGCCCGGCTCACGCACCCGGCCGGCCGGCCGGTGTGGGTTCGTCCAGTGGGAACTGCTCCGCTCGGGTCGGAGGTCCGCTTCTACCGTGATGCGAACAAGGTCACCTGTCTCTACTGGTGGGAGACGCCGACCCTCACGGCGGACGACGTGGCCGCTCGCGTAACCGGTTTCGGAGTGGTGTCGCTGGCGACCGCCAAGGCCGGACCGCACCTGGAGCTGAAGAACGTCCCGGCTCCGTCGGAGAATTCGCCGGTGGCTGTGCCGCCGGCGGGGCGGTGAGGGCAATTGGGGGGTCGACACCGGCGTGTGCCCGGGGCGTTGCCCCGGTCTAAGCGCTGTTACCCCGTTGGGGTGAAAACCGGGGGCACCGAGGGTTGGGGATTTCAGCCTGAAGGGCTGACAGCGCTTAGCCCGGGGCAACGCCCCGGGCGCCCCCTGGCAGGGGCTACGTCGGGAGGCTCCGAATGCCGCAGTCGTTCGCCCGGGTGCTCGTCCACGCCGTGTTCAGCACCAAGAACCGGGAGCCGTTGATCACCGCCCGGCACCGTGACCGGTTGTTCGACTACCTTGGCGGGTCGCTCAACACGCTCGGATGCCAGGCTCTTTGTGTCGGCGGGGTCGCTGATCATGTTCACCTCCTGTTCGGCCGGACGCGGACCTTGCCGATTTGCAAGGTCATGGAGGAGGTGAAGAAGGAGTCGTCGAAATGGGCCAAAGAGGCTGGTGAACCCGCGTTCTACTGGCAAACCGGATATGGGACGTTTTCGGTCAGCCCGTCGAACGTCCCGCAGGTGTCCGCCGACATCGCCAACCAGGAAGAGCATCACCGGACGATGACCTTCTAGGACGAATATCGCGAGTTGTTGCGTCGTCATGAGATTGAATGGGATGAACGGTACGTGTGGGATTAATTGTTACGCGATCCGCCGACGCCCGGGGCAACGCCCCGGGTTCCGGGTATCGCTGCGAATCTGCGAATCGCCGAAAGCAAGAGGGTAGGACGCCATGCCCGACGCAACTCCCCCGGTCGAACGCCGCTGGGGGCCGGACCTCCCGGTCCCGCCTGGCCGGCGGCGGCGGATGCTGTTGCTCTCCGTCCTGGTGGCGGGCGTCGCGCTGGCCGGGGTCACTCTCGGCGTATTGTTCTGGCTGTCGCCGCCGAAAGTGCCCGCCGCGCTGCCCGTCTGGGTCACGACCGAGCCCGGGACCGCCGGGCCGGTGCCGTGGGCCCAACAAGACCGCGCCGCCCTCGCGGACGGCAGCCTCCTCGGCCGCCCGCTCGACGACACCGCGAACCCGAACCGCGACCAACTCCGGCTCCGGTTCCGCGCCCTCGCGAACGCATCGCGCTCCCAGCCGCTCGTGGTTACCCTCGCGGCCCCGGCGGCGGTCGACGCGACCGGCGGCGTGTACCTGCTCCCGGCCGACCCGCTCGGCGACACTCCGCGGAACCGCCTCCCGCTCGCCGAACTGCTCGCCCTCCTGCGCGACAGCCCGGCCCGCAATAAGCTCCTCATCCTCCACCTCACCCCGCCGCCCGAAGACCCACTCCTCGCGGCGCCGAACGGGGGGCTGGCGGACGCCGTGTTCCGGGCGCTCGACGACACCCCCGACCGGAACCGGCTGTGCCTCGTCGCGTGCGGCCCGGGTCAGGTCCCGCTCGCGTCACAAGACCTCGGCCGGTCCGTGTTCGGGTATTACCTCGAAGCCGGCCTCCGCGGGGCGGCCGACGGGTGGGGGCCGAACGGCGATCGCGACGGCCGGGTGAGCGTCACCGAACTCGCCGCGTTCGTCCGCGGCCGGGTGAGCCGGTGGGCCGGCGCGAACCTCCGCCCCGCCCAGACGCCGGTCCTGGTCGGGACTACGGCCGACTTCACCCTCCACACCTACCCTCTCTCCACGGGGCCGGCCGCGCCGAGCGCCGACCCGGGACCGCCCCTGACGTTCCCGGACTGGCTGAAGGCCGGCTGGGACCGCCACGACCGCTGGCTCGCCGACGGCAGGGCGGGTCAGGCCCCGCGGGCACTCCAGCTATTGCGGGCTGCCCTCCTCACCGCCGAGCGCGATCTGCTCGCCGGCCGCGCGCCCGCCGACGTGCAAGGCATCCTCGACCGCCAGCTCGCGGGCGTGGAGCAAGTCTCGACCGCGCTCACCGCCGCCCCGACTCCGGACGCGCCCCCCACGCTCGCCGCCGTGTTCCCCGGGTATATCCCCACGGACCCGACGCTCCAGGACGCTCTCGACCGGGCGGCCACGCAGGCGGATGCGAAGCCCCCGTCCCCGCCCGCACCGGGCGAGAAACCGGGAGAGGTGCCCGCCGCACCGCCGTTGCCCGCCGAGTTCGAGCCGCTCGTGAAGGGGAAGCCACACCGCGACCTCGCCCTGGCCGCGTTCCGGCTGCTCGCCGCCGACCCGAACCCGTCCGCCGTCCGCGTCCGCCGGGTAGCCCAGATGCTCGCGGCCCAGGAGCCGGTGCCGAAGTTCGCCGAAACCCTCCTCATCCGCCGGCTCGCCGATCTCGCCGACCCGGCCGCGGCCGTGCCGTGGTCGGCCGGCCGCGCGGGTCTCGCCCTTCAGACCGCGCAGATGATCGAAGACGTCGCCGCGCGACCGGAGGTAATCGCCTGGGCGAAGCCGGCGGTCGACGACGCCTACCGGCTCCGGGTGGATGCCGAGGCGGTCCTGTTCGCCCCGGGGTATGCGAGCCCGGCCGAAGCGCAGCGCCGGCTCCGGGCGGCGGCCGAGGCGGCCCGGGAGCTGAAAGCCTCGGCGGATCAGCTGCGGTCGGCGGCCGCGGCCCGGGACGAGGCGGTGCTATGGCTCGACGGCGTCACGCCGGTCCTGGAAACGGGGCAGGTCCCGCCCGCGGACGCCCTCCGACTCGCCGCCGCCACCCGACCGTTCGCCGACGCCCTGGTCGCTCCGGAGAAGCCGGTGGGCGCGGCGGTCTTCGCCGATCTTGCCCGGACCTGGCGCGACCGGGAAGCCGCCGTCCGCACCGCGCTGGCCGCCGCGTCCGCCCCGCTGGGCGGGGCCGCCCTCGCCCGATTCCGCACCCGGGCCGAAGGCGGGGATGCCGGCCCGGCGCTGCTGGCCGAACTGGACGCGCTGCTGCTCACCCCGCTTGTCCCCGCCGTGGACCGCGCCACTCTCTGGAACGCCCGGGCCGCCCTCACTCACCGGCTGGCCGACGAGGCCCTCCGCAAGGACGCGACGGACGACGAGTCGATTCGCGCGAAGCTGGCGCAGCCGGACCCCATCGACCCCCGCGACCCGGCCGCACCCGTGGCCGCCGACCCGGACCGGGCCACCCGGCGGACGGCTTGGACGGCCGCCCTGCTCCGCGTCGGCGGACTGCCGGACGAGGCCGTTGCGGCGACCGAGGGCGAGCTGGCGAAGCTCGCCGCCGACCCGCCGGCATTCGCCGCCGCGCTGCGACGGGTGTGGCTCGAAGAGGTGCCCGCCCGGCTGACCCAGTTGTCCGGCCCGGGTGCGGCCCGACTGGCGCGCGTCGCCCCGGTCGTGCCCGGCACGGCGTTCCTCGACCAGCCCGACCGGAATCCGGAAGCCTCGGTCCGCCGCGCCCGGGCCCGCCGGCTGTGGGCGTGGCAGGCCACCCGGTTCGAGTACGAGATCCGCGACCCACTCAACCCCCGGGCCGATGGGGTCGATCGCACGTTCGCCACGCTCGCCGCGAGGGCATGTGTGGCGGTGGCAGGCCCGCCGGAGGTCCCGTACCTCGAACTGGCACCGGCCGCCGAGCCGGTGCTGACCCCGGACAGGGAGTCCACCGAGCTCCGGGTGAACCTCCGGCTGATCGGCCCCGCCAACCCGCGAGACGTCGCGGCGCAGCTGCTCACGCCGGACGGGGAGTGGGTTCGAACCACGGGCGAAGGGAAGATCACGCTCGGGCCGGTCCGGGAGCAGGGGGTCACGTTCGGCGTCGAAGCCGGCCCGCGGCCGTTCGCGCACCCGGCCCTCCGGGGCGTGCTGGTGGAGGCCGAGGCCGGCGGGCGGACGTACCACCACCGCGTGTCGGTCAATCTCGACGCCATCGTGAATCGGCTCGACCTGTTGGTCCGGGCCGACCCGACCGCCGCCCCCCACCCCGCCCGGGAGATCGCCCTCCGCCCGCACGGCCAGGCCCAGACGTTCCAGTTCCTCCTCGCCAACCCGACCCCGAAGCCGCGGGTCGTGGTCGCCAGACTCGCCGGGTTCGACCGCGTCACGGCACCGGTCACGGTGGCCCCCGGAAAGCTCGCGCTACTCGTGTTCCCGTCCCCGGCGGTCGCCGCTCCCGTTCCCCCGCCGCCGCCGATGGGCCAGCCCGCGACCCCGGGGGAACCCGCGTTCACCTCGCTCACCGGGCCGCTCGTCGTCGAACTGCTCGACCCGGGCGACCCCGAGAAGGTGGTGCAGCGGTTCCCGGTTCCGGTCCGGGTCCTCGACCCGGCCCAGTACCTGAAAGCGGACGAAGCCACGTTCCGCCCCTCGACCGGGGCGAGGCCGAATCGGCTGAGCGTCCAGGTCGTCCCGGATTCGCCGCCGCCCGGCCCGCCGGTCCAGGTGAAGGTCCATCTCCCGGCCGACCGCAACCTGGACGTCGTCCAGGTGCGGGACGCGAACCTGAGCGGCCCGTTGGCCCCCGACAACCGGCCGCTCACCCTGTACGCCGAGGACGTGGCGTTCGCCGGCCCGGCGGACGCGCAGGTGGTGGTCACGGTGGGGGCGGACGGGGTCGAGCGGGCGTTCACCTTCGCCGGGACCGCCCCGGTCCTCGGCGGGACGGTCCGGCTGCCCGCGATCACCCGGCCGATGGTCCGGGTGAGCCGGCCGAAGGGGGAGTGGTACGCCGTCCCCGCGGCCCCGCTCGCGGTCCCGCTGGAGGTGGACAACGCCCCGGAGGGATCGCGAGTCGAACTCCGGCTCGGCACCGAGAAGACCGACCCGGCGACCGGCGAGAAGGCGTTTGTGACGGACGCGGCCCTCACCGTCGCACCGGCCCGGGAGCGGGACCGCGGCGTCCGGTTCGACCCGAAGGGGGAAACGCTCTTCCTCCGCGGGACGCTGAAGGACCCGGCCCCGAGCCTGCCGGCCGGGCTGCTCGTCGGCGAGCGCATCCTCGAAGCGCAGCTGGTGGACGCGACCGGGGTGGTCCTTGACGTGAGCCGGGCGACGGTGATCTTCGACGGCACCCCGCCGACGAACGTCCACTTCCTCGACCTCCCGCCGCGGGTGGCGAAGGGGCAGCCGCTCACCGTCCGGGCGACGTGCGACCCGACGGTGTCCGGGATCAAGGAGGTGTTTTTCTTCGTGGGCAAGGCGGCGAACAACGCCCCGCCGGCGAACCCGGCCCCGGTGCCCGGCAAGCTGATCGACCCGAAGGGGAACGTGTGGCAGGCGGTGATCCAGCCCGGCACCACCGACCGGGTGACGATCGGCGTGCAGTTCGTGACCCGGTCCGGTCTGGGCAAGATCGAGCCGGCGGACATCGAGCTGGTGGACGCGGCGGAGCTGACCAGGCCGAAGCCGGGCAAGATTATCGGGACGCTGGTCGAATCCCGGATCGCGCAGGGCGACCATCCAGTCTTCCTGTACGACGAGAAGCGAGCCCCGCTGGCCCAGACGAAGACGAGGAAGGACGGCACGTTCGAGTTCGCCGACGTGCCCCCGGGCAAGTACTTCCTGTACGCGATCCACACCGAGACGAACCGCGACGTACTGGCGGACGTGACGGTGTCCGCGGGGGAGACGACGAAGAAGGAGCTGGAGATGTACCTGCGGTCGACGCCGCCGTGACCGTCTTTCGCATCATCCATCTCTCACCGCCGATCTCGGGTATCCGGTTGTGTGTACCGCCGGATACCCAGCATTGATTCGCTGCTTGCCTGCCGGGTGTAGGAGAAGGGTTTGTCAGGGTTTGTCAGGTTTTGGCAGTCTGGCGGACTAATGCTCTGCCTTCCGAGTCATCGGGTTCCCTCGGATCGATGGCGGACGGATGTGATCCCTGGTGATAGCCAGTGATCGGTCCCAGCAATTTATCGGCGCCCCTTCCGCCGGGTTCGATCCCCACCCGCTGCCGACCGAATCGTCCTCCAGCACTGGTGACGAACTTCCACAGTCCGTCCTCCGCTCGCCATGACTCGTACTGTACGTCAGTTTACCAGACGACGGGGCCGGCCGGGAACGGCAGGTCCGGTTCATTCTGGGAGGGCTGGTGATCGCCCGGATGTGCTCGCCATGACGGCATGGTCGGGTCGGGATTTGCCTGCCGGGGGTTATCAGAGACACGCACGCCGGCCCAGTGTTCACACCCTGTGCGGCTGGGTAGCATCTTCACGGCTTTGCCTGGACGTTGCTTTGTTGAAATCTTGGCGAGCGGGGGGCGTGAGCCCCCCGAGTGACCTCAACGTATCGGTTGGTCTCACGTTACTCGGGAGGCTCATGCCCCCCGTTCGCCCCGAGAAATCGATCGATTCAACAGAGTACCTGGACATGTGAAGGACGGCACATCCGCGAATGTGCCCGGCAACGATTCCCATTGCCGGGCCGCAGTTCCCTGGCCGGGTGGCATGTCCCCAGATTTGGATGGACATCTGAAGGACGGTAAGTTCGGAGTCGCTCAGGAGCGCGGCCGCGCTCCCAGGGTAAACCTGCTCACCGCCACCACGTCGCGTACCCGAACGCGACGACCGCGATCACCAGCACGAGCGTCGCCGCGTAGCCGATCGCGGTCATCCGCCGGTAGTCGGTCTCCTCGGCGTCCGCCGCCGCCGTCCATGCGACGTTGTTCTGGAGCGCCACCAGCTGCTGCACCACCCCCGCAGCGAAGGCCTGGTCCTGCTCGTCCGGCCCGGTCCCGGCGAGATACGCCCCGGCCAGCATCGGCGGGCGGGACGAGCCCTCCGCCACCCCCTGCCCGAGCAGCCGGGCCAGTGCCGCCCGCCGCTCGTACAGCTCCGCCGTTAACGCCCACAGCCGGGCGTTCGCCGCCGACCACCGCTCGCCGTTCCCCTCGGCCTCGCTCCCGAACCGCTGGTACGCCACCCCGGGCACGAGATAACGGGCCACCCAGTCGATCCCGTTGAACAGCACGCCCGGCTGCTGGTCCGGCGGCACCCCCGGGACGAGCGGGAACGACCGGCCCAGCAGCCGTTCCCGCGACAGCGACTCGGGCAGTCCGCGGAGCAGGTCGCGGAACCCGGTCAGTTCCTGGGCGTCGCACACCACCGCCGCCGACGGGCAGTACACCTGCAACCCCGCCTCCGCGGCGATCAGGTCGGCCCGGCACGCCACCGCCGCCTGGTCGGCCAGCGGTTCCGACTCGGTCGCGGCCACCGGGAGCAGCCAGACGATCCCGTTCGCCGGGCAGAACGGCCGCCGCCGCTCGGCGATCAGCTGGCACAGGTACTTCAGCCGGCGGGCGTACCAGTCCCGCTCGTCGGCGGCGAGTACGGCGGAGCCAGTCAAGTCCGCGGTCGGCAGCCATACGTCCCCCGCGCCCGGGTCCGACGGGCCGGGGTCCGCCGCCGGGCCCGGCGGCCGGTGGTCGCCCGGGATCACGTCGGCCGGCGCGGCCGGGCCGTCGAGCAGGTTCACCGGGCCGAGTTCGGGGCTGACCGGCTGGACCGGGGCCGGGGCCTTCCGCCGCGCGGCCAGGAGCACACCCAGCCGGGCCACCGCGGACGCCCCCTCGCACGTCACGAACACCGCCTCGCGGGTGGCGTACACCGTCACCGGGGCGTCGGCC
The DNA here is from genome assembly GCA_028288765.1 of Gemmataceae bacterium. GTDB lineage: Bacteria > Planctomycetota > Planctomycetia > Gemmatales > Gemmataceae > Urbifossiella. The sequence continues at coordinate 16,171 of JAQGHQ010000588.1, forward strand.
CGGCGGGGCTCGGCCCGGACCGCGAACGGGAGCTTGGTCGCCGCGAAGAAGTCGGCCGGCGAGGTGGCCGGCGTCCCCACGACGAGGACCAGCGGGACCTCCCGCGGGTCGATCCCGGCCCGGTCGAGGGCCGCGAGCCCTTCGGCCC
>JAQGHQ010000611.1 GCA_028288765.1 Gemmataceae bacterium
CGCTCCTCGGCCCGACCGCCGGCGACGTGACCCTGGCCCCGCCCGCGCCCGCGGTCCGCCCGGCGGCCCCGGCGGACGAGCTGACCGCGATGCCGGGCGGGACGGCCGCGGAGGCCACCCTGGTCCGGCCGGCCCTCGCGCCGGTCGCCCCCCGGCTCGCGGTCGGGCGCCTCCACGACCCGTCCGCGACGGACCCGGACTTCACCAGCGACCCGGACCCCGTGCCCGCGTCCGAAGCCGACGTCACCCGGACGTCCCCCGCGTCCGGCCCGGGCCCGTCCGACCCGAGCGCCCCCGCCGCCTCGGCGGCCGCGGCCGGAGGGCTGGTCGGGGCCGCCGTCGACCGGTACGTCCTCCGCGGGCTGCACGCCCGGGGCGGGCTCGGGGAGGTGTACACCGCCCGCGATACCGAGCTGAACCGCGAGGTCGCGCTCAAGCGGATCCAGACGCGGTACGCCGACGAGCCGTCGAGCCGCCGCCGGTTCCTGATCGAGGCCGAGCTCACCGCCCGGCTCGACCACCCCGGGGTGGTCCCGGTGTTCGGGCTGGTGGCCGACGGCCGCGGCCGGCCGTGCTACGCCATGCGGTTCATCCGCGGGGAGAGCCTGCGGGACGAGATCGACCGGTTCCACCAGCGCGAGGGGACGGGGGCCACGCGGCCGGGGACGGGGACGACGGAGCAGACGGCCCCGTACTCCGGGGGCGAAGCCGCCCGGCCCGGGGCGGACGCCCGGCCCCGGCCCGCCGCCCCACAGCCGGCCGACGCCCGGCGGATCGCGTTCCGCCAGCTGCTCCAGCGGTTCATCGCCGTCTGCCAGGCGATCGCCTACGCCCACACCCGGAAGGTGATCCACCGGGACATCAAGCCGGCGAACGTGATGGTCGGGACGTTCGGCGAGACGCTGGTGGTCGACTGGGGGCTGGCGAAGGCGCTGGACGACGTGCCGAACGTCGAGGTGATCGAGCAGGCCGCCGAGCGGGCCGGGTTCCGCCGGGACCCGAACGCGACCGCCGTGCCCGACGACCACACCGCGGTCGGGACCGCGGTCGGCACCCCGGCGTACATGTCCCCGGAGCAGGCCCACGGGGACCTCGACCGGATCGGGCCGGCGTCCGACATCTACAGCCTCGGGGCCACCCTGTACTGCATCCTGACCGGCAAGGCCCCGTTCGGCGGGACCGCCCCGACCGAGACGATCAAGCAGGTCCAGAAGGGCGAGTTCTCCCCGCCGCGGGAGCTCAACCCGGACGTCCCCCCGCCGCTCGACGCGGTCTGCCGGAAGGCGATGGCGGTCCGCACGGCGGACCGGTACGCGACCGCCCAGGCGCTGGCCGCGGACGTCGAGCGGTGGCTGTCCGACGAGCCGGTGAGCTGTTACCGCGACCCGGTCTTCGCCCGGCTCGCCCGGTGGGGGCGGCGGAACCCGGCCCGGGTCGCCGGCACCGTCTCGCTCCTCGTCACCGGGCTGTTCGCCACCGCCGCCATCCTCTTCGTGGTGGACCGCGCCCGGAAGCACACCCAGGAGGCCCTGGACGAGACGACCCGGGCCCGGAACGCGGCCCAGCTCGCGTGGCAGGCGGAGACCGAGGCGAAGACCGCGACGAAGGCCGCCCTCGACGACGTGACCACGCAGAAAGGACTGACCGAGAAGCAGCGGGACGTCGCGGAGAAAGCCCGGAACCTCGCCCGGGACCGATTCCACCTCACCCGGATCGCGTTCAAGGACGTCGTCCTCGGGATTCAGGCCCGGCTCGAAGACCGGGCCGGCACCCAGAAGTTGCGGCAGGAGCTGCTCCAGACCGCGCAGGACGGGTTGCGGGCGTTGCTCAAGTCGGCGGCCGAGAACCCGGAGGCCGACCGCCAGGAGACCGACCGCATGCTGTACTGGGCCCGGCTCCAGATGGGGGACGTGTACAAGAGCTTGGGCGATACGGCGCTCGCCCGGACGCATTTCACGAGCGCGGTCGGGATGGCGGAGGACTTGCTCAAGGCGGATCCGGCGGCCGTGGACGTCCGGCGGGACCTCGCGGCCGGGTACGACCGGCTGGCCGAGATCGACCTCCAGGCGGGCAAGACCGCCGGCGCGGCCGGCGCGGTCCGGAAGGCCCTCGACCTCCGCGAGCGGCTACTCGACCTGACCCCGGCGGACCGCACCGCGAAGCAGGAGCTGGCCGCCAGCCGGGACCGGCTCGCGGGCGTCGAGCTGGAGCGGGGGAACACCCGCGAGGCCCGCGCCGCCTGCACCGCCAGCCTGACCACCCGGACGGACCTCCACGCCGCCGATCCGACGAACGACCAGTTCACCCGCGACCTCGCCCGGAGCCACGAGCGGGACGCCGAGATCCTGCTCCGGATGGGGGACACCACCGGGGCCGCCAAAGCGGTCGCCGGGTCGCTCGCCCTCCGGGCAGGGGTGGCGAAGACCCACCCGGACCTGGTCGAGGTCCAGCGGGAGCTGGCCGCCGCGTACGCCGCGCTCGGGGAGGTGAACTACGCCCGGGCCGAGATGGGGGCGGCCGGGAAGGCGTACCGCGACGGGCTGGCCGTGCTCGACGCGGTCCTCCTCCGCGACCCGCTCAGCGCGGGGGCCAAGCTCGACGCGGCGGTCGCCCACGGGCGGATCGGGGTCGTCCTGCTCCGGACCGGGGACCCGGCCGGCGCGGTGACGGAAACCCGGCTGAGCAACAAGCTCTGCCTGGAACTGGTGGACGCCGACCGGGGGTCGGCGAAGGCCCGGCGGGCGCTCGCGTACAGCCACGAGTACCTCGGCGACGCCCTGCTCGCGAACGGCCGGGCGGCCGACGCGGTCGAGGAGTACGAGAAGGCCCGGGCGATCCTCGAAGAGCTGGCCGCGGCCGACCCGGACACCGTCCGGGCGAAGGCCGACCTCGCCGAGAATCAGGAACGGATGGGGACCGCCCAGCTCGCGGCCGGGCGGCTGACGGAAGCGATGGCCGCCTTCACCCGCAGCGCGGACATCCGGGACGGGGTGGCGAAGACCGACGAGACGTCCGCCCGGGCGCGGCGGCAGCAGGCGATCAGCCAGGACCGGCTGTGCGCTACGCACCTGAAAGCCGGGAACCACGTCCGGGCCCGGGTGACCGCGTACAAGGCGTTCGCCGCGTTCCGGGAGCTGGCCGATCAGGACCCCGGGAGCGGGGAGGCGAAGCGGGACCTGGCGACGGCCTACGCCAAGTGGGGGGAGGTGGCGTTCGAACAGGAGGACCTCACCGCCACCATGATCCTCTGGCACAAGTCGCTGGCCGAATTCGACACCGTGGCCAGGATCGACGCGGGGAACGCCCAGGCCCAGGAGGATCGGGCGGCCGCGCTGGAACGGCTGGCGAGGATCAACCGGGCGGCCGGGTACGCGACTGCCCAGCTGGCCGCGGAGCAGGCGGCGCTGGCGGTCCGGGAGAAGCTGGCCGCGGCGGCGCCGGCGAGCCCGGTCGTCCACCGCGGGGTGATGACCTCGTTGCGGCGGATCGGGGATGCGCTGGCCGAACAGCGGCGCTTCACGGACGCGCGGCAGGCGTACAAGGCCGCCCAGGCGGTGCCGGCGAGGTTCGGCGACAAGAGGGTGTTCGCGGAGGAGATCAGGGAGGTGGCGGACCGGCTCGGCGTGATCGAGGCGGTGCAGGTGGGGATGCAGAACCCGGCGGCCCTGGCCGACGCCCCGCCGGACCTGCAGGCGCGGGCACTGGCGGTAGTGGTGTCCGAGCACCTGCGACAGGGCGCGCCGGTGAGCGCCGCCCGGGCGGCGAAGCAGCTGGCGGCGACCGCCCGGGGGCCGGACGACCTGTACCTGGCGGCCCGCGGATACGCATCGGCCCCGGGCTACGCCGAGTCGGCGGTGGAGCTCCTGAAGCGGGCTGCCGATGCCGGGTTCCGCGACGCGGACGAGCTGGCCGGCCCGGCGTGGGACGGGGTCCGGACCGAGAAGGGGTTCCAGGATGCCTTGGCGGAGATCAAGAAGCACCTGCCGCTCGCCCCGGCCCCGCGGGCGGGGAAACCCCGGACCGACTGAGACCCCGGGTTCACCCCGCGGCCCCAGCGTCTCCACGACCCAGCACCCGGTCGCCTGAACCGGGTGCTCCCGGCAGTCGTGAGCCACGCCGGGTCGACTTCCGCCGTCCGAAACGAACTCCCCATCAGACACCGGACCAGGCCGGCCTGGGCGGCCCGCTCGGCCGCGGCGCGGTTCACTCGCTCGATCGCCCCGGCCGTCCAGATCTCGTTCTCGAACGACTGGACCTGGTCGGCGGTCTGGAGTTCGAGCTGATCTGCGGCGGCCCGCGCGTCGTCGTACAACCGGCCGGCCCCGCGCCGGCGGTACTCTTCGGCCTCGTGGTGGCCGCGCTGCACCTCCTCCCGGAGCCGACGGATTTCGTCGTGAAGAGGGTGGTCTTCCGCGACCCGGTCCCCGGCGTGGTGTCCGGCCGCCATCTCGCAGCTGTCCGCCACCGTGAGATGGCCGCGGGGACCGATGGCCGCCACGGCACGGTACGTCTGCTGGCACCAAACCGGCAGGTCGTGAAAGTTCAGGACGCCTGCACCCATCCCCGCCCCATCCCCCGCCCTGACGGCGATACCGCTGATGCGGAGTTGACGCGCCCCATGACCCAGTCCTCCCGGGCGGGCGGTTCGAGCCCGAGTGGGGAAGGCGGTGCGAACCCCGGCCGCGGGACGGCCGCCGCGACGGCTTCCAGCTCGTCGTTCGTCGCCCGGCCGTCGGCCACGGCTTCCGCCACTTCGACCACCCGGCGGAACCGGCGGTCGGTGAACAGGCCCCGGATCCGCCGGCAGCACCCGGCCATGAACAGCAGGCGCAGGCGGTCGGTCAGACGGGGCTCGGCGAACCGCAGGAGCGGCGCGGGGTCGGACCCGGAGAGCCATTCGGCCTCGGTCATGTAAATGCCTCCCGTGGACCGGCATCGTTGGGTCCTCGCTTTGCTATCGTACCTGTGAGCCGGAGTGACCCAAAGGTCGGCGAAGCGCAACAGACGCATACCTCGACAAAGTTCTTTAGCGGGACGAGTTCCTCCAGCTATCTCTACCCACATGCCTTCTCCGCAAGGTGTGGGTGAGCGAGCGGGCCGGGCCGAACGGGTGCCATGCCGCTCTGATCCAACGTTGTGATAGCAGCGATATATGATAAACTGCACAAGCGACTACCAGATATCGATTGCTCCCGGTACGCAGGTTCAGGACCGTGTTCCGACACGTAATTGCCAGTTCGGCGGTTGGACATGGCCCCGATCAGCACGAAGTCAACCGACATCACTGGTACTTGTTTAGCGGGTCAAACCGTTGAAATCATGGTGTTTTCGCGGTCTTACTGGCTCAAAATCGCCTTTCCAACCACATATTTTGAAAAGACCCGCTGCCGACCTCGAGCAAAACCGCCTT
>JAQGHQ010000175.1 GCA_028288765.1 Gemmataceae bacterium
CGGGTCGCTGGGACGAGATGGGGGGCGGCGTGGCGGTGGGACAGCGTTGTCGGCTTGGCGTGTGCCGGTATCGCCGCTGGTTGGTACATCGTCTGGCTTCTCTAGAACGACGATTTCCGGCCGCCTCTACATGACCCGGGCTCAGGACTTGATCGTCGCCCAGCCGTTGGTCCTCAGCCACGTGGCCAGGGTGCCGGGCATGGCGTGGGCACCGTCCAGCCGGATGAAGAACGGGGCCTCCGACAGCGGGAAAGAGAGTTGGTAGGTGATGATGACCGCCTCGGAGCAGGTGACGGTCTTGATGATCGGCTGGGTGCCCGCGAGCAAGCGGTCGCGGTACTTCTGGAGCCGGGTGGCCGCCCCGGGGCCGAAACTGGAATCGCCCAGGAACAGGCGGATCGCACGGTAAGCGCCGTACTCGGTCCGGCGGCTGATTAATTCCGCAACCCGCCTCAATTCCGCCTTCTTGGCGTCCGCCCCCGCCCCGAGCTTCTCCCACGGCGGCCGGAAGATCTGCATCCCGGCGGTGTCGGACAGGTAGCTCATCTGCCCATTGTTGTTCTGCTGGTCGGTGTCGACATGGAAGTTGCCCTTCATCTGGGCGTGGATGACGTTCTTGTCGTCGTAGGCCATGCCGATGTGGCCCGGTCCGGACGTCCAGTAGAAGATGTCGCCTGTGGCGATGGCAGGCATGAGCTACCCCGTGGGTTGTTCGGTATCCTGCCATTGTAGGGGGTCCGGCGGCGGGGGAATTGCATCGGCAAGCGGTCCGTGACGCGGCGAACCGACTCGCCGAGCACGAACGGCTACAGATGGTAAGAAAGACCACCGGTCACCGGAAAGCCGGTTTGGCAGATTGCAAAACTCGGCGGCTCGGGCAGTCTCCCCGGATCGGCCTGTTGTTAGGCTGGATAAGAAAACGAGGGAACCAGAACGGGCCGTTCCACTACTAATGACGGCGACGTTCCAAGCAGTTGATGGAGTCCTGACCCCGCGCTCCCGCCTCCTCCGCTCGTGGCGGTTGTTGATCACCGGCGGCTCGGACAGGAAAGCCGAGGCTTACACCTCACCCTGAGCGGTCATCCCGGCGGTGGTTAGAGCGGAATCTGCTCGGCGACAGGAGAGGCGGATGGGCTCAGAAGACCCGGCCGGACCGGACTCCTTCCAGGCCGCGATCGTGCCCCGCCAGAACCGATCGCGGTCGACGGGTCTTCGACATGAATGGGACCTCCTCGCCGGGGAGAACGCCCTGATCGAAACCCGTCCCACAGGACGGCCCTTCGGCGGACGCTTACACGGATATGAACCGCGCCGGGCGGTTGATCACTTGCCGCCCACCTTGGCCGGCACCGTTGCCTCCGTGACCGCAGTCCCACCGGACGGCAACTTGCCCGTCGCGCGGAACGTGAGCACGAGATCGTCTTGCCGCCGGACCCGGCTGTCGACCCGGACCCGGACGACCGCCTCGACCTGTCCGTCTTGGAGATGCACTATCGGAGCCTTGAACCCGGGCGGGGCGACAAGTTCGATGTCGGCCGCGCCGGTAAAGTTCGACGTGCGATCCAGAGCCAGCTTGCACTCGATCGATTCTCCGGGCGCGACCGCGATCTCGCGCGTCACCGAGCGGAGTTTCGCGACCGGCGGCGTCGTCCGAACCATGCACCGCTTGTCGCACACCGCGAGTATCGTTTGCCTCGTGCCCCACTGGTCGGTGAAGGTGGCGTGGCCCTGGATGTACGGCCGACTGTGGTGCTGGGCGCCCGCGTGCATCGTCTCCGGTAAGTAGATCAGGGCCTTCGCCTGCGTGGCCCCCGCCGGGACAACCGTTTCGACGATCTCGATGCCGTCCAGATCCTGCACCTGGCGTTCGCAGAGGTGGAGGGTGACCGGGCCGGTGAAGCCGTTTAGCCGCTCGATCGTAACGGGGTACGGGTGGATGCTGCCGCGGGGGGCGTACTGGTACGCCTCGTTGCAGGTGATCCGGAACAGCGGTTTATGCTGCACCGTCAGGTGCAACGAATCGCGGTCGCCGCCGAATGTCGGAACCGCGGCGCGGCATTCGACCGGCTTGCCTTCGACGGTCGCCGCCCCGCGGATGGTGACGAGCACGTCGACCGGGCGGGTGTCGTCCTTCGCGGACACGACCAGCTTCATCCGCGTCTGGTTGTCGGGGACGCGAGCGGGCTCGATCTTCACGCCGTCCGGCAGGCCCGTAGCCGTGAGGTCGATCGGGCCGGTAAACCCGCCCGTGCGACGGACGTGCAGATCGATTTCGGTCTTGCCACCTTGCACCACGTTTACGGAATCCGGGTCGAGCCGCATCGCGTAGCCGGGGCGGGCCGGGCGGACGGTCAGGCGGTAGACGAAATCGTGCCCACCCCGCGAGCCGTGCTGGAGGTCGTAAAGTCGCAATCGGTAGGCGCCGTCGGCGGGGGCCTTCCACTCCAGCTGGAGCTCGCGGTCGGGCACGTCGACGGCGTTCGCTTTTACCAGTACGGTGCCGTCCGCGGCGAGGAGCGTCAGCACCGGCAACGCGGCCGAGTCGCCCGGGAACGGCTGGCAGGCGATCGTGAACGCCTCGCCTTTCTTCGCGGCGAAGCGGAACCAATCTTCCTCGTCGGCGGTCAGGAACCGGGCGTTCACCGTGACCGGCACGGCCAGTTCCATCGCCGACATGGGCGAGTGGTTGTCGTCGGTCTCCGCCACCTCCGGCAGTTCGCCGGCGACCAGCGGGATGCTGCCGCGGAAGAGGAACGGGCCGGGGACTGCGGGGAAGGTGACCTTCTCTGTTACGGTGCGGAACCCGGCGGTTCCGGTGAGGGTGTAGGTTTCCACCTCGCGCGTTTCGCCGGCCCGACCGCCCGGGGGGAACGCACGGACCGGGAACGGCGTCGTCGAAATCGTAACGCGGTAGGCGTAAGTCGGGCCGCCGCCGAACCCGAGGTTGGCGACGTGGAGCCGATAGTCGCCCGTCGCGGGGACGCGGAAGGCTACCACGGGATCGCCGCCGCGGCGCACTTCCTGAACGTCCTGGGGTTGCCCGCGGGTGTCCGTGATGGCGACGACGGGATCGAGCGGCGACCCGATCCGCCCCGCCATCACATCGCAGACGACAATGTCGCCGGCTTTGCCCGCGAAGACGAAGAAGTCCTGATCGCGCTCCCCGGCGATCTGTCCGTTGACGACGACCGGGAGCGCGATCCGCTCCGCGCGCTCGGGCAGGGAGTTCGGTTCCGTCTCGACGAACTCGGGCAGGTCGCCCACGAGAAACGGCCGCGGCCGGGTGCCGCCCCACGCGCCCGAGACGCGCCAGAACTTCATCCCGGGTTCGGCCCCGGGGGCGATGGTGACGGCCGAATCCCATTCGCGCGGGTAGGTCGTCGCCGCCCCGGCCCCGTCGGCGTCGCGCGGCGGCCGGCGGACCGACGGCTCGTACCCGGGCCTGGCTTCCGCGCCGAGAACGCCCGGCCCCGTCACACCCGCGCCGGTGAGGTTGAACGCCATCCCCGGCGGCAGGCATTCGCCGCCGACGCGCACCTTCACGTCGGTGCCACGCCGGCCGCCGGCCGGGAAGATGTGCGTACTCGTCGGTTCGCGCGACGGGACCGCCTGACCCCAGGCGGAGAGTGGGAGGAGCACGACCGCGAGGACGGCGAAGAGCTTCCGGGGCACGGCGCCTCCGTGTTACGAGAACAGGTCGAGGACCGGCTTACCGCCCGAGGCGAGTTCGACCGGCCGGCCCAGCGGCGTATGGAGTGACGCGCCTGGGTCGATCCCGAGGGCGTGCAAGATGGTCGCGGCCATTTCGGGCGGCGTGATCGGGCGATCCGTCACCGACCCGCCGATCTTGTCCGTCGCACCGAGAACGATGCCGGGCTTCACGCCGCCGCCGGCCATCACGATCGAGAACGCCTGCGGCCAGTGGTCGCGGCCGGCCATCGTGTTGATGCGCGGCGTGCGGCCGAACTCGGTCGTCAGCACCACGAGTGTTGAGTCGAGAAGACCGCGCTGGTTCAGATCCGCGACCAGGGCGGAGAACCCGCGGTCGAGGCCGGGCACGAGCAGGTCGCGGAGGCTCTTCGAGTTCTCGCGGTGCGTGTCCCAGTGGCCGTGCTCGATGCTCACGAACCGGCACCCGGCCTCGACCAACCGCCGCGCCAGCAGGCAGCACTGCCCGACGCTCGTCATGCCGTAGGTCTCGCGTACCGCCGCCGTCTCGTGTTTCAGATCGAACGCCTCCTTCGCCTTCGCCGAGGTCATGAGGCGGTAAGCCTTGGCGGAGAACGCGTCGAGGGCGCGAACGTCCTTGTCCGTATCCTCTACCGCACGTTCGAGGCGGTTGATTTCCCGTACCGCGTCTTGCCGGCGGACGGCGCGATCCCCGCCCACGCCTTCGGGCAGCACGACATCGCGGACGGCGAACTCCGGCGCCGCGGGGTCGGCCTCGATGACGAACGGGGCGTAACTCGGCCCGAGGAACGCCGGGCCGCCGCTCCGGAGGAAGCACGGCACCGAAATGTACGGCGGCAGCGAGCCGCCCTGGTTCGTCATCCGGGCGACCATCGACCCCAGACTCGGGTGGACGTTGTTGTTCTTGGTCGAGTTGAAGTCCCCGGGGCCGGGCGTGTTGCCGGTCATCATGATGTGGTAGCCGCGCCCGTGGTCCGAATCGCCGTGCGTCAGGCCGCGCAGAATGGCGAGGCGGTCCGCGACCTTCGCCGTGTGAGGCAGCAGATCGGTGAGGCCGATCCCGGGCACGGCCGTTTTGATGGGTCTGAAGTCGCCGCGGATCTCGGCGGGGGCGTCCGCCTTGTAGTCCCACAGGTCGTGGTGCGGCATCCCGCCGAGCGTGAAAATGAAGATGCAGTTGACGTCCTTCGCCTTCGGCTTCTCGCCCGCGCGGGTCGCTTGCAGGCGGAGAATCTGAGCCAGGCTCAACCCGGCGGCGCTGCCGAGGCGCAGGAAGCCGCGGCGGTCGATGCCGTCGCAGAATGCGGGTAGCACGATAACCCCCAATCGTGTCAGCGAATCCCACCGTTACCGCGTGAACAGGAAGTCGTGCGAATTCAGCAGCGCCCACAGGAAGTCCTGGGCGGCTTCGCGCGGCGGGCCGCCGGCGAACAACTTCCGCGCCGCGCGCCGCTCCTTCTCCCCCGGCGGCCGGCCGAGCGCCGCCAGGCACAGTTCCTCGACGATCTGCTCCTCGGTCCGGTTCTGCCCGACCAGCCGCGCGACGCGGCCCCCCGGGTCGGCGAGCTTCCGCTCGATCTCCGGCGCGTTCATCAGGTGCAGGCACTGCGCCATCGTCGGCTCGCTCGACCGGCCGCACGCGCACGGGCTGAGCCGCTCCGACCGCCCGAAGGTGTCGAGGAAGTACGACGGCGCCCGGTTGTCCCAAAGTTCGATGGCCCGCGTGCCGCGCGGCCGCCCGGGGAACGGTTCCGGGGCTTCGGTCACGGCACAGACGGCGTCGAGCAGCACTTCCGCCGGCAGGCGCTTGACGCGGTAGTGCGAGCCGTACTGCTCGTCGTCCTTGTTCGTGGCATTCGGGACGCTGGACAGTTGATACACCCGGGATTGCAGGATCAATCGCGTGAGGGCCTTCAGGTCGTACCCGTTCTTCACGAGTGTCCGGGCGAGGTGATCGAGCAACGGTTCGTTGGTGGCGGGGTTCGTGGTCCGCAGATCGTCCTCCGGTTCGACCAGCCCGCGGCCGAGGTAGTGCTTCCACAGGCGGTTGACGACCAGCTGGGCGAACCACGGGTTCTCCGGCTTCGTCATCCAGACCGCAAGATGGCCCCGCGGGTCGCCTTCCTCGGTCGCGGCAAGAGCCAGTCCGTCGGGCGGTCGCACGGCCACGAGCCGGTCCGTCAGCGGCATCCTCATCGGGCGATTGCCGGCGTGGAACACCATCTCGTCGTCGCCGCGGAGCTTCTTCCGCTGCATCCCGTTGAAGAAACCGGCGAGGCCGTAAAAATCGTCCTGCGTCCACTTCTCGAACGGGTGGTGGTGGCACTGCGCGCACTCCAGGCGAATGCCCAGGAAGGCTTGACTGACGGCCCGCGTCATTTCTTCCGGTGAGGCGGACGCCCGGAAAAAGTTGACGGGGCCGACCTGCGCCGCGGGACCACTCGCCGTGATCAGTTCGCGCACCCACTGGTCGTAGGGACGGTTGCGGGCGAACTGCGCGCGGAGCCAGCGGTGCATCTCGTAGCTGCCGCGGTCGCCGAGTTTGTCGCGGTTCACGAGCAGCACGTCGGCCCACCTCTGGGCCCAGTAATCCGCGTATTCCGGGCGGTCGAGAATCTTGTCGATCCATTTCGCGCGCTTGCCCGGATCGGTGTCTGCCAGGAAGGAGCGAACCTCGGACGGGGTCGGTAGCGTACCGAGGACGTCGAGGTAGACCCGGCGGAGAAAGACGGCGTCGCCCGCCAGTTCGGAGGGCAGAATGCCGATCGCCTTGAGCCTCGCCCAGACGAGGTCGTCGATCGGGTTGTTGGCCGGCAGCGCGGGGTACGGGTGCGGGGCGTCCGGCCGCGGCACCTGGAATCGCACGGCCGCGACGTGGCCCATGTAGTGGACGGTGATCGCCGCCTCGCCGGGGGACTTACCGGTGCGGACACGGCCTCGCGGGTCGACCCCGGCGACGTGGCCGGCATTGCTCGTGTATCCCGCGGCCGCGGTCACGTCGCGCTCGGTGCCGTCGGAGAAGACGGCGGTGGCGAGAATCTGCTGCTCCGCGTTCAGACCCAGGACGCGTTCCGCCGGGCTCACCCGAAGGCTCACCGCCCGCGGCGCACCCGCTTCCCCGACGGGCGTCCCCTGCCGGACCCACTCTCGGAGGATGAGGTAGTCGGCCGAGTCGGGGTCGATCCGCCGGCCACCGCCGTGCGCGAGCCTGCCGGTCGGCTTGACCAACAACAGGCTCTGCTCCGGGGCCGACGGGAAGACGCGCCGGCCGCGGGCTTCCTTGACGAGGGCGGCGTAGTCGGCGTCCGGATCGAAGCCGAAGACCGAGAGCCTGAAGCCGTTCTGCCCCGAGGCCTTGCCGTGACAGCCGGCGCTGTTGCAGCCGAGTTTCGAGAACAGCGGCATCACGTCGTTTGCGAAGTGGACGGGCGGGACGTGGCCCGCGTCTCGCACCCGTACCGGCACGGCCGCCCACCGCGCCCCGAGGCGGACGCGGATCTCGGCCGTGCCGTCGCCCGCCCCCCTCACGACGGTGCCCGAAACCGCGGCCACGGCCGGATCCGAACTGGTGATCTCACACCGATGCGTCACGTCGATCGGCGGCCCCGAATTCGGTTTGGCGGTAACGAGGATCTGCTGTTGCCGGTTGGATCCGTGAAGCAGGATCGACACGGGTTCAATGCCGAGAGACTGGATCGCAGGCAACGGCTCACCGGCCGTCGGCGGTGGCAACGCCCGTGCAGACGGGGCGGTCGCTCCCGACAAGACGATCGCGACTATCGCGAAGCGAACGTGTCGGCAGCAGGTGTGGAGCGTGGCGAACAGCTTCCAACGGGGTGTCGGCAGAGAATCGCTGGGGGAGACCAGTCTCATCTCGGCATTCCCGGAAGTGCGAAGAGGAATTCAGGCGGATCCACGGCGGGCTGAGTGAAGGTCACTCTCGATAAGATCGTACCCGTGCCAGAGACTGGAGACAATCAAAAATTGAATTCCCCAGCAGGGCAGCAGGGCCATTCGGTGAGTGAACTCAAGTCAGGACGGGTTTAAGGGCCTCATTGGGATGGTCAGGGAGCGACGAATGTCCGCGGCCTTGCTCGGGGCATCACTCTGCTCCGTACCCGACCGGCGGATCGCATGATCGACGGGGATGGAGGTTGGCTGACCGTCGCCGACCGGATGCGCTTCCAACCCCTCCCGATCCCCGGGGAGGTAGCCGCTGCACCCGTCCCGTCTCGCCCGCCAGGGAATAAACTCCGCCCGCCCGGATCCAGTCTGTCGGAGTCCCCCGGACCCGGCGCGCCTCGCGGAGCCACTTCCATGTTGCCCGGACGCCTCCGTCATCTCACCCCGCATGTTGTCGCCTGCTTGGTGGTCGCCGTCGCGGGTTGCCAGCCGGCCGTCCGCGAGGACCGGACGATCGTGTTCGGTCCGGACGGCGTCGCGGCGTTCCAGCACGGCCGTAACGGGGTGTTCGTCACCGATGCGGCCACGGGGAAGCCCAGACAGATCTACGAGCCGGGGGCCGATGACCTGGCCACCAGCCCCCCGGCGTGGGACCCGGCCGGCAAGCGGATGGTGTTCGCCGTGGCCCGGCCGGTAGACGGTAATCGGTACGAGCCGATGGGGGACGCGCCGGCCGACGGCCGGCGCTACCCGGGCGTGCCCGTCCGGTACACCTGCTGGCTCCACGACCCGGCCGGGGCCGGCGGCCGGCCCGAGAAGCTGTTCGAGGCGACATGCGGCCACGCCGGGTCTGTCGCCGCGGGGCTGGCCGTCTGCTGGCACCCGGACGGGCAGCGGTTGGACTATGTCGACCAGCCCACCCCGAACCAACACCGGGTGTTCGCGTTCGACCTGACCGCCCGCGGGGTGGAGCCCGTCCCTCTTCCGGCGGCCGAACACGTCGCCCTCGGCTCCCGGCCGGCCGGCCGCCACAGGGCCGCCGTCCTGGGCGGGGCCGAAGGGCAGAGCGGGCTGTGGGTCGAAGAGGTGCCGGGCGGGGGTTGGTGGCGGGTGCCAAACTCGGCCCCGGAGACGGCTCGGTTGGAGGAACTCCGGCGACTGCGGCCGCAGTGGTCACCGGACGGCAAGAAAGTCGCTTTCGTGGCGGGGGCCACCCTCCGCGTCTGCGATACGGCGACGCGGCAGACGGACACCTGGTTCCACGCCGAGCGCCCGTCCCACGATTTCACCCGCCCCCCGCACCTGTCGGACGGGCTGCACTGGCACCCGGACGGGACTCGCGTCGGGCTGATCGACGGCACCCGCCTGGGGCTGGTCGGCCCGACCGGTTGGCTGGGGACGTTGAGCGACTCGCCGGTCGTGTCGTTCGCCGGGTGGGAGGCGACCGGGCGGCGGATGGCATACGTCACGACCGAGCCGCTCCCGTACGCCGCCGCCTTCCCCCACCACAAGCTGCCCGCCGCGGAAGCCGGGGCACCCGCCCCGGACCTGTCCATCACCGCCGGGCTGTGGGCTACCCTGTTCGCCCCCAATCCCGCAGCCCGGACGGCGGTCTGGTTCGCCGGTGCGGGCGGGGGAACCCCCCGGAAGGTGGTCTCGGGTGTCCGGGCGACATTCCCCCACTGGTCCCCGACCGAGCCGCGATTGTCCGTCTGGTTGACCGTCGAACCGCCTTACCGCCTCACGCCGGGTGCCCGGGTCGGGATGCGACCGGGCGACCCCGCGGCACTGATCGACGCGGAAACCGGGGACCTGGTCTGGCTGCCGGTCAACGGGTCCGAACACGCCCAGATCGGCCACGTCGAACTGCGCCTCGGCCGGATCGATGCGGCCCTCCGCCGGTTCGACGAGGCCGCGGCCGGGCTCCCCCCGGCCGGGCCGGCGGATTGGATGTTCTTCCGGGCGGTCGCACTCCGGAAGGCCGGGCGAGAGGCCGATTCGGTGGACGCCGGGCGGCGGTTCGTGCCGCCCGCAGCGACCGCGCGGGGCGAACAGGACCGTATGCTGCTGTCGCTCATGGCCTCCCGGGTTCGGGTTCCAGAGGGGGACATATTCCAGGCGCGGCACCGGTTCGCGGCAGAGGCGTTCGCCAGTCTGGAGATGGCGGCCGAGGGGATCGAATTCCTCCGCCGGGAGTTCGCCGAGGCGCGGTCCGACAGGGACCGCCTGTCCGCGTCGGTGGCACTGTGCCAGGTGCTGCTCCTCGCCGACCGGCGGGCGGAGTACGCGGACCACGTAGTCGATGAACTCCTTCCCCTCGCCGCCCGGGTTTTCCCGACTGCCGGACGGGATCGAGAGGCAGTCAGCGGGGCAATTGCGGTGACCGTGCTTCCCCTCGCCGTCACCGAGTTCACGGCCCCGCTCCCGGACCGCCTGGTCCGCCGCGTGTGTGAGAGGGTGGGAGCGTCGCCCGCCGGCGAAGACGACGTCGGCTTCGCCTACCAGCTGGTTCTCCGGGCATCGGCCCGCCGCCTGGGGGAGGCGGCCCTGGCCGAGCGAGCCGGCGCGCGTCTGGCCACGCACCCGGCCAGAAGCCGGTGGGAGTTGTCCGCCGGGGGTGAGGTGGACATCGCATGTCTGCTGCGGATCCGGGTCGGGCTCCTGTTGCCGGAATTGCTGGGGGAGGCGCTGAGAGGGGCATTCGGAGAATGACCCACACCCCAACTCACATTCGTCTGTCTCATCCCGGCCGGGAACCGGAGGGGAAGCCGGCCGCCCATCGGATGAGCGGTCTTCACCCCGTAGTCACCGGGCGGCGGGCGAACAGGGCGATCGTCTCCCGGTTGAACGCCGGGATGTCGTCCGGTTTCCGGCTGGTGACCAGATTCCCGTCCACCACCACCTCCTGGTCCACCCACTCCGCCCCGGCGTTCCGCAGGTCGGTCTTGAGCGACGGCCAGGAGGCGATCCGGCGGCCCCGGGCGGCCCCGGCTTCGATCACCATCCACGGCCCGTGGCAGATGGCGGCCACCGGCTTCCCGGCGTCGAAGAACGCCCTCACGAACGCGACCGCCGGCGGTAGCATCCGCAGGGTGTCCGGGTTGAGGACCCCGCCGGGCAAAAGCAGCGCGTCGAAGTCGTCCGACCGGGCGTCGTCAAGGGCCAGGTCGACGGTGAACTTGCTCCCCCAGTCGGTCATGTCCCAGGCCCGCACCTTGGTCCCACTCGGGGACACAATCTTGGTCTCGGCCCCGGCCGCGTCGAGTGCCTGGCGGGGCTTCTCCAGCTCGACCTGCTCGAACCCGTCGGTCACCAGGATCGCGACCTTGACCCCGTCGAGATTCTTCCCAGCCATGTCCGTTCTCCTTGTGTGGGCGCTCCGGTGGATGCCGCAAACCGGATGCCCAGATGGGCGACGGCCCCGCAATCCGGGCAGCGACGAACAGCTTCAGGACCCGCCCCTCACCCCAGGCGTAGACGTCCGCGCAGAAGCCCTTGCCGACGAACGGAGTTCTCTCGAGCGTAGACACGGGCATGCTCCGTGAAGGACTCCAGCTGCTCCGCTTGAGGGCGGCACGCCCGAGTCTGCCGGGAAGGCCCGGACGGGGGCAACTGGTCGTTCCACGCGGGTGAACCTCAGACCCGACCGGGTGTGATAGATTGGAGTCGATTCGATCGCGCCAACCGATTCGCGCAAGGGCCACCGACACCCATGAAACGACTTCTTCCGAGCGTCGCGGTCGCCGTGGTGGTCCTCGCGGGCTGCACCCCGCCGCCGACACCCCCCGAGCCCGCGGAGCCGATACCGGCACCCGCGCCAGTTCCGAAGACGCCCGAACCCGCGAAGGCGAGCCCGATTGTTCCCGAATCAAGCCCGATGCCGGTCGCCCCGCCCCCCGAACCCAGGCCCGAACCCGACCCCACGCCCGTACCTGTGCCCGTCCGCGCCGCGAAGGGACAGCCGCTCCGGCCCGCCGCCCCGCCGCTCCCCGCGCCCGTTGGCGATGTGGTCGCCGTGGACACCGTGGCGAAACTGCACGACGCCGTCGCCCGGGCCCGCGCCGGCACAACGATCCTGCTGGCGGACGGCCGGTACGCCCTGTCCAAGCCCCTGCACATCCGGGCGGACCGCGTCTCCCTGCGCGGCAAATCCGGCGACCGCACGAAGGTGGTGCTCGACGGCGGCGGGACGCTCGGCGAGGCGATCTGGCTGAGCACCTGTTCGGACGTGACCGTCGCCGACCTGACGGTCCGCGACGTGCGGTGGAACGGGATCAAGCTGAACTCCGAGTCGGGCGTCCAGCGGGTCCGCATCTACAACTGCGAGTTCCGCAACATCTGGCAGCGGGCGGTGAAGGCCGTGGCGGTGCCGGAAGCGAACCGCGAGCGGCTCCGCCCCAGAGACTGCCGCATCGAATACTGCCTGTTCGCCAACGACCGCCCGAAGAAATTCGGCGACGACCCGGACGACACCCCCGGGTCGTTCGGCGGCGACTACATCGCCGGCATCGACCTCATGTTCGCGACCGGCTGGGTGATCCGGGACAACGTGTTCCGCGGCATCAACGGGCGGACGGGTCAGGGGCGTGGGGCGGTCTTCCTGTGGCGCGATTCACGCGACTGTGTGGTCGAGCGGAACGTGATCGTGGATTGCGACGCCGGCATCTCCTTGGGGAACGCGTTGCACGACCCGAAGACGCCGCCGCACTGCACCGGGTGCGTGGTGCGGAACAATTGCGTCACCCGCGCCCCGGAGGGGGGGATTACGTCGCTCCACACGAAGGATTGCAAAATCCTGCACAACACGGTGTGCGACACGACGGGGAAGATCCGGCGGGGGGTGCGGGTGGAGTTGGCCGCCGACGGGTTGGTCGTGGCGAACAACCTGCTCGCCGGGCCGAAGGTCGGGATCAATACCGGGAGCCGGGTCGAGGAGCGGAGCAACCGGGAGGGCGTCGCGGCGAGCGCGTTCGTGGACGCGGCGGGGGGCGACCTTCACCTGGCGGAGCGGATCGACGGGGTGGCGGACGCGGGGCAGGTGCTGCCGGACGCGCCGCGAGATCTGGACGGCCGCCGGCGCGGCGGCCGTGCCGACCTTGGGGCGCACGAGTTCAGCCCCGAGTGATTCCGGATCCTACGGACGGGCGCCGGCGGCGTCTTCTTCCTTGCCTAAGGCAGGCGGCAGGAGAAAATCGACCCGCCTGCCCGCTTCGTAGGGCACGCACTGCGTGCCGG
>JAQGHQ010000297.1 GCA_028288765.1 Gemmataceae bacterium
TTTTGTCGGGTGGGCCTCGAAGATTCGACCCACCCGACAAAACCCAACCATCTCAACCGAGCGACCGCCCCTTTCACATTCGCCCACCCTTGCCGCGGAACGCGGCGGATTCCCTCTAACGTTATTAAATCTTTTATCGTTGAGACTTTATAATCTTAATATTATTATTAATAACATGGCTGGACACGCCAAGGGAGATGGATCGGGGGTCGAAGATGTCGGCCGGGTGCGAAAACAGGTGGCAAAGCGACGGGGTAGTATGCGAGGATGACATATCCGGCCGGATCACGGCTTGAAGGTGGAGCAGTTCATCGGGTATCCGACCGCGGACGCGCCCGGCCGCCCGCGCGGCGATGATTCCGGGAAGGGGCGACGGGCGGCGGAGGGCGGGAAGGAAGAGGAGGGCCGATGTCCAACGCTTCTTCGAACAGGACGGCGAGTCCGCCGTGCATCCCGGGATTGGAGATCCAGGAGAAGATCGGCGAAGGCGGTATGAGCGTGGTGTACCGGGCCGTTCACCTTAACCTGCAGCGGAGGGTGGCGGTGAAGGTTCTGCGGGCCCCGGTCGACGACGGCACTGGCGCCCCGGCCTGGGCGCGCGAGTCTCGCTTGATGGCGGCGCTGGCCCATCCCCACGTGGTCACCATCCACGACGCGGGGCAGGTGGGAGGACACAACTACCTGGTCATGGAGGATATGGCCGGGGGGTCGCTGCGGGCACGGATGGAGCCCGGCCGGCCCTGGTCCCTGGCCCAGGCGGGCCCGGTGTTGGACCGCGTCGCCCAGGCACTGGACCACATTCATCACCAGGGGGTCCTGCACCTCGACCTCAAACCCGAGAACATTCTGTACACGGCCGACGGGCAGATCAAAATCACCGACTTCGGTCTGTCCGTACCCCGAGCCGACGCCACGGCGCTCCCCGGCGGGCGACGCTTTCAGGGCACGGTCGATTACTCCGCCCCCGAACAGCTTGCCGGCCGGGCGCCCGACGGCCGCTACGACGTTTTCTCCCTGGCAACACTGGCCTACGAACTGCTAACCGGCCTGGTCCCCGGCCGCGTCTACGTGCCCGCGTCCCGCCGCAACCCGCGGCTGCCCGCGGCGCTCGACGACGTCCTCCGCCGCGGGTTGGCACGGGACCGGCAGGAACGCTACCCGTCGGTCGCCCCGTTCCGGCAGGCCTTGGCCGGCGCCGCCCGCCCGGCCCGGTCGCGAGGCCCGGCCCGCTGGCTGGGCGCGGTCGCCGGGCTGGCGGCGCTGGTCGTTGTCCTGTTCGTGCTAGTCGGGCGGAAAAGTCCTACACCCACCGTTCCTCCACAGCCCCCCGAGCGACCGACAAGGTTGTGGGTCCTTTACGACAAGCCCGACGATTTATCGCTGTTCGGCGGGGCAGAGGGCCGGGACCTGTCGGGCGACGCGGACGTGGCAGTCGAATGCGTCCGGGTCGATAACCCGCCGCAGACCGTTCCGCCCGAGCTTCCCGTACCCATCTGGCCCACGCCCCGGCCGGTTCTGGTCGTCCATTCCCCGCGGGCCTGGGGCTTTGTCCATCCCCTGCTGGACCGAACGCTCGGCCAACGGGTGGTGAGGGACTGGCCGGCCCTGCTGCGGACGGTCGTGCCCCCCGAGAAGAACCTGGTGAGGGCCGGCGGGTTCGACGGGGATTGCCTGGCGACGGACTCCCGCGGCACCCTCTGGCGGGTCGGAAACGTCGCCGACTGGAAGCCCACCAGGCAGATCACCCTGGACCGGCCGCGCGACCGGCCCGACAACCCGACCCTCCTGTTGACCAACCTGGACCCCGCCACGAGCAATGACCTGCTGGGGTGCTTTCAGTCCTTTCCGAGCGCGCCTCCCCCGGACGCCGTTGTCGCACTTCGCTACCGTGCCCGCGCGGAAGCCGGACGCGCGCACGTGCAGGTCTACCTCGGCCTGCCGGTACTGATTCCCCCCGAAGACACCGGGGTGGCGGCGACCCGCATTCGGGCCATGGACCGCCCCCTGCCCCCGGAACCTGCCGATCCCACGCCGGACCGCTGGTGGTACCGGATCCCCGCGTGGGTGACGCCGACGGCCGACTGGCAGACCTATCTCGTGGTCTTTGACTTGCCCCCCTTTCCCGCCCGAGTCACTCACCGCAACCTGGTCGTCGACGTGATCGGGACCGGCCAGATTCGGGTCGATGACGTCGAGTTGTTCGTTTGGCAACCGGGGAGCGAGCCGTGATGACCGACGCCGTGGCCGAGCTGGCCCAGACCCTGTTCGAGGAGATCGGTGACGCGGCGTTCATCGCCGACCCCGAGACGATGCTCCTGCTGGACGTCAACCCCATGGCCCAGCGGTTGACGGGGTTGCCCCGCGAAGAGCTGCTGCAGGTGTCCCTGGGCCGGTTGTTCCGGTCCGACGAGGACGAAGGCCTGACCCACCTCCAGCGCGCCTTAAGCACGACCCAAACCTTCCACTCTCAGGAAGGCTACCTCCTCCGCCGGGGGCCCGGGGCGGCCTGGATACCCGTCAACTTAACCCTCACCCGGTTGCACACGGAGCGCCGCCCGTTGGGGATGGTCCTGGCCCGGGACGTCACCGAGCGGGTCCGGGCCGAAGAACGACTGCGCCTCGCGAACGCCGAGCTGGAGCGGCGGGTGCGGGAGCGGACCGCCGACCTGGCCCGGGTGAACGAGGCGTTGCGGGCGGAGGTCGCGGCGCACGAGAAGGCCGCCGAGGCGCTCCGGGACAACGAGCGGCGCCTGCGGGCGTTCTTCGAGACGTCCAACGCCGGGATGGGCGAGGCGACCGCCGCCGGCGGGATCGTCCACGTGAACGACGCCTTCTGCCGGATGGTCGGCCACTCCCGGGGGGAGTTGCTCGGGATGAACGTCACCGACCTGACGTTCCCCGAGGACCGCCCCCGCGCGCTCGCCGCGTGGCGGGAAATCGAGGCCGCCGGGACGGACCTCCTCCAAACGGAACTGCGGTACCGGCGGAAGGACGGGTCGGCCCTCTGGGCCTTGCTCCACCTCGTCGTCCTGTCCCGGGATGCCGCCGGCCGGCCGGCCACCTGTTCCGCCGTGATTATCGACCAGACCCAGCGGCGGCGGGCGGTCGGTCTGATGCGGTCGGTGTTGGACAGCGTCAACGACGCCATCATCACGGTCGACGAGCGCGGCGGGGTCCAGTCGGTGAATCCGGCGGCCGAGCGGGTGTTCGGGTACGCGGTCGGGGAAGGGGTCGGGTGCGACGTCACGGCCCTCCTGAGCGAGCCGGACCGGAGCGGGCATGGCCGGGATACCGCCTGCTTCCGGCCCGGGGCGGAGGCGAACGGGATTGGGCGGGAATGCCGTCTCCGCCGGAAGGACGGGTCGCCGTTCCCCGGGGAGGTCGCCGTGACCGATTTCCGCCTGGACGACGGCCGGTACTATACCGTGGTCGTCCGGGACCTGACCGAGCGGAAGCGGCTCGAGGACCAGCTCCGGCAGGCCCAGAAGATGGAAGCCGTGGGCCAGCTCGCGGGGGGGGTGGCGCACGACTTCAACAACCTCCTGACGGTCATCAACGGGTACAGCGAGCTTCTCATGGCCGAGTTCCCGCCCTCCGACCGGCGGCGGGAGTCTGTCACGGCCATCCGGGAGGCCGGGGAAAGGGCCGCCGGGCTGACCGGCCAGCTGCTCGCCTTCAGCCGAAAGGCGATCGTCGAGCCGAAGGTGCTCGACCTGAACGAGGTGATCGACTCTACCGGGAAGATGCTCCGCCGGCTGATCGGGGAAGACATCACCCTGACCACCGTCCTCAGCCCCGCGCTGAGCCGGGTAAGGATCGACCCGGGACAGGTCGAACAGGTGATCATGAACCTGGCGGTGAACGCCCGGGACGCGATGCCCCGGGGCGGTCGGCTGTCCATCGAAACCGCCGACGCCGAGGTCCGGCCGGGCGACCCGGACCTGCCCCCGACCCTTCACGTCCGGCTCGCAGTCTCGGACACCGGGTGCGGGATGACGGACGACGTGAAGGCCCACATCTTCGAGCCGTTCTTCACCACCAAGGGACCGGGCTCGGGGACCGGGCTCGGCCTGGCCACCGTTTACGGGATCGTCAAACAGGCCGGCGGGCACATCACCGCGGAGAGCCAAGCCGGGTCCGGGACGACGTTCACCATCCTCCTCCCGGCCGTACCGGAAGCCGCCGGCCCGGCCGGGTCCGGAGAGATTCGGCTGGCCTCGCGGGGGACCGAGACGGTCCTGCTGGCGGAAGACGAAGACGGGGTCCGGGGGTTGTCCCGGTTGGCCCTGGAGATGCAGGGGTACACGGTGCTCGAGTCGGGAACCGGGACGGACGCTCTGCGGGCCGCGGCCGCCCACCCGGGTCCGATCCACTTGCTGGTGACGGACGTGGTGATGCCGGACCTGGGCGGGCGGGAGCTGGCCGACGCAGTGCGGGCCCGGCGGCCGGGCGTGAAGGTCCTGTACATGAGCGGGTACACGGACGACGCCATCGTCCGGCGCGGGGTGTCGAGAGGGATCGAAGCCTTCCTCCAGAAGCCGTTCACCCCACTCGGGCTCGCCCGGAAGGTGCGGGAGGTTCTTGACGGGGCCTCGTAGCCCTCCTTCCGAGGGCGGCGACCGGGTCGACAAGGACCTGCTTTAAAAAGTGCGGAACTGATCCCGCGATCCCGCCGGCACCAGCTGGGAGACAATCGCCGCGTATGGGCGGAGTGAGGAGACGTTCTTCCGCCGGTTCCGGCCCGTTGCCCACCGGTCCTGTACGCGCCCGCTGCGATGGGGCGGAACTGCTTCACCGCGGAAACCACAGCACGAGTAGCAGGCGCACGGCCCGACTCTTCTTCTCGCGGCCGAAAACCCAGTCTCCAGGTGGAGTTGTGAGGTCTGGGCGGATATTCGGCCCGGGTTGCAGGGCTGACCCGCTTGACTGGGTTCATCCCGTGTCACACCTTTCAGGCGTCCATTCCGCTGCCCGAGGGCCGACCCGGTGTCAATCTCACCCCGCCCCCAGGTCACGACCGCGCTCGATCCCGGCGCCAACCCAGCGGCATGTCTCGCGGCCGCCCTCGATCCGTCACGGCTACCGACTCCGCCCGGGGTCGCCCTCCGGGTCGCCCAGGCCGCCGCCCGCCCGGACTGCCGCCCGGTGGAGATCGCCGCGCTCCTGGGCCACGATCCGGCCCTTTGCGCGAAGATCCTCAAGACGGTCAACTCGTGTATTTACGGGCTGTCGCGGCCGGTCGCCTCGCTCGAACGCGCGGTGACGGTCCTGGGCCTGAACGCCGTCCGATCCCTGACCCTCGGGCTATCCATCTCGGCGATCCGGGCCGGGGGCGGGTCGGACGCCATGATGCGGGAGTACTGGGTCGGGTCCGTCGGCGGAGCGATCATCGCGCGAGAACTGGCCACCCTTATCCGTCTCCCGTGCCCCGAGGACACGCTGGTCGCCGGGCTACTCCGGGATATCGGGGTCCTCGTCCTCCGGGATGTCTCGCCCGACAAGTGGGAAGCCCTGGCAGCCCGGGACCGCGACCGGATGGTCGTCGATCCCTGCGGTGCGGAGCAAGAGGTGTTCGGGGTCAGCCACGAGGAGGTCAGTGCCGAACTCCTGAGTCGCTGGAACTTGCCCGTCGAGATCATCGAACCGATCCGTTACCATCACCACCCGGACCGGCTGGCGGAGCATCGGCCGCTCGCCGAGCGGGCCGTGGTGCTGTCCCTCGCCAGTTCGCTCAGCATGATCGACTTGGTGGCCGATCTGCCGGATGAGCTGTCGCGGGTGCTGGCCCTCGCCGACGCCCGGTTCGGCCTGTCCGGGCCGGGGCTGGTCGCGTTCCTTCAGGGGGTCGCGCCGAAGGTGGATGAATTCGCCCGGCTGATCGACCAGGACATCGGCCGGTGCCCCGATTTCGCGGCGATCCTGGTGACCGCGACCGCGGAACTCGAGAACCTGAAGGCCGCGACCGGCGGCGACCAGCCGAGAGCTCGCGGGGCCCTCACCCCGCTTCGTCGGCAGAACCGGTGGGCGTAGTAGGGCCCAGCCCCGACCCCGGGCGGGCGGTCTCGTCCTCGGATCCTCCACGGCGGTCTCCCCGGCTGGGGGGAAAGTGGTTGATCCCCGCCCCATCAGATCGCGGGGCATCACGGAACTAAAATGCGTGCTGCATCCCGAACCAGAACTGGAACGGAGTGGAGTCGTTCAAGGTTTTGCCGACGTCGAACCGGAGCGTCGCCCGCTCGATGAAACTGAACACTGCAACGTCTACCCGTAGGCCGGCGCCGACGGCATAGGCCATCCGCCCGCCGACGCTGTGGCCGTTGGCGTACACGTCGCCGACGTCGGTAAAGCCCGCCAGCCACACGTTCCGTGCCCCGATGCAGTGGTCGAGGACGTCCCACTCCACGTCCCGCGCCACGGGCACCCGCAGTTCGGCATTCCCGACCCAAAGAAGGCTCCCCTGGCGCTGGGCGAGGTCGTACCCGCGGAACAGCGTGCCCCCGCCCAGGGCGAAGAACTCACCGCGGTCGGGAAGCCCGCCCATCGCCACTACCCGCCCGGCGATCCGGAGGGCCTTCAACGGGCCGAGCCAGTCCGGGAGCTGCTGCACGCCGGCGAGCTCGGCCCGGAACTGCCCGCTCGTCGTCCACCCCGGCAGCCGGACTTGCCCGCCCGCGGCCATCAGATCGACCCACCCCCCGCACTCCGGGTCCCAGTACGGGGTGTACAGGTTGGCCCGGAAGTGCCAGCCCCAGTCCCAGGCCCGGTCCCACCGCTCCGCCCCCGGGGTGGCCGTCCGGGTGAACGGAAGGAAGTTGTCCTGGTAGGTGGCGAACGTCTCGTAGTACACCATCGGCGGGAGGTACGTGCTCGACCCGGGCTTCACGACCCACCGGTGGTACGCGACCGCCCGCTGGGGCGCGCTCGC
Source organism: Gemmataceae bacterium (assembly GCA_028288765.1). Classification (GTDB taxonomy): domain Bacteria; phylum Planctomycetota; class Planctomycetia; order Gemmatales; family Gemmataceae; genus Urbifossiella. The sequence continues at coordinate 6,926 of JAQGHQ010000297.1, forward strand.
CCCGGCCTGTCCGCCGAACGGTCCGCCGACGCGGTATTCCCAGTTGAATCCGGTCTGCTGCTTGTCCCAGAGAAGGGTGCCGTCCACGCCGAACACCAGGTCGCGGTAGTCGGTACGGTATGCGGCGTAAGCCCCGCCGGTGAACTCCTGCGGCCGGTTCGCCCCGGCCCGGAGCCCCACCATGGTCGACCGGGTGTACCAGGGGTCGGCGTACGACGCCCCCCACACCCACGGCCCGGCGGTAAAGTTCCACCGGTCGTGCGCGCTCGTCAGGTCATTCTCGTCGAGCATCGTGTAGAGCGGGGTTAACCGGGCCCGGGACTCGGGCTTCCAGGTGTTGTTACCCAGGTTCGCGTCGAGCAGAACGCGGTCCGGGTCGATCTCCACCTGTTCGGGCTCGGCCGGAAGGAGCACGTCCACCCGCCACGAGTCCGGCCCGACCGGGGTCACGGTCGCGTCCTGGTCCTCGAAACGGATCGGCTGCGGGAACGGCCCGACCGGCACCCGTCGCACGTCCCCGCCCGGGCCCTTGAACGCGATGACCGTGGGTTCGGTGTACGCCCCGATTTGGCGGACGATCACGGTCGCGCGGTACCTGACCCCGGCCGCGGGCGGGATCAGCCCGGTCCGCCGCCCGACCCGGTCCGCCCAGGTCGGCCGCGGCCCCCCGAGCGGGGCGACGGTCACGTCCTCGACGGCCCAGTCCGTCATCCCCTTCCCGTACACCCAGCGGTCGAAGAACTCGGCCCAGTCACGACCGGTATACAGTTCGAGTTCCCGCCGCAGGTCGGCGGCCCGCAGGACCCGCCAGCTGTATTTCGCGACGGTCTGTCTGGTGAAGTCGAGGAACGCGGCCTCGCCGAGCCGGTCTTCGATCATCCCGAACACCTTCGACCCGCGGTCGTACGCCCCGGTGAACAGCCCGAACACGTGCCCGTACCGGGGGAGGTCCTGCGCGGCGGGTTGCATCTGGTTGTTGCGGATCGCGAGGTACATCGACCCGTACCGGTAGTCCTCCCGGTGGACGTTCGGCAGCCAGCTCGCTTCCCGCGGCCATTCGAACAGGGGGTTGTTCTTCCCGCGCTTCCGGTCGAGCATCCGGTGGGTGAAGTACGCCGCCGCCCCCTCGTCCATGAACGGCTCGGTGTACCCGTTGGTGCCGACGACGTTGTACCACCACTGGTGACAGGTCTCGTGCGAGACGAGGTACTCGACGTAGTTCCTGGCGAGGTGCGGCATCCCGAACACCCGCTCGTCGATCATGACGAGCCCGGCGCACTCGTTCCCGTTCCACCCGAAGAAGGACTCGACGACCGTGAACTCCGGGTACGGGAACGCGCCGAACCAGTCCGAGAACACGGGGATCGCGTCCGCGACGATCTTCAGGATCTCGGTCGCGTAAAAAGCGTGTTCGGGAAACGCGAGGCACCGCAGGGTCACGGTCCGCCCGTCGGGCAAGGTCGTCTCGCCGCGGAACTCCTTGTAGCGGGCGCTGCACAGGATGGCGAAATCGCGGCCCAGGAAGGGCTCGGTCTCGATCATCTTGCGGCCGTCGGGCAACCGGGTCTCCGATTTTGTCGTCGCCGGACAGGCCAGGACCTCCTCGGCCGGCAGGGTGATCCTCGCCCGGAAGACGCCGGCCTCGTTGAACCACGGTTGGGCCCAGGGGACGAACGGCGTCGGCCGCCATCCCGAGTCGTCGCACACCGCGAGCAGGGGCAAAGCGTTGGTCAGGTACGTCACCCCGTTCCAGTGGCCCCATCTCCCTTGCTTGTTCGGCAGGTGGAGGCAAACGTCCAGCTCGACGGTCACCGACTCGCCCGGGTTGACCACCTGGGGAAGCGAAAAGCGGAAGGTGGTCGCGGTCTCGGAATCAATCTCGTATGGGAGAGACGGGGGGGCGTTGATCCCCTTGCCGTCGCGGGCGACCAGGCGAGCTCCCGTGACGACCCCGTGCCGGCCGCCGCGGTCAATCCCCAGCGATGGTTGGAGCCGAAGGAGCTCGAGCATCTTGGCGAGCAGGAGGTAATCGCCCGCGGGAACCCGGTAGTGGGGGTAGAAGTTGAAAACGAGGTCTGCGACGGGGTGGGTCGTCGGGTTCGTCCAGGTCACGCGCTCGCGGATGTGGACGCGGTGACTGGCGGTGTCGAGCGAAACGTCGAGGTCGTACCGGGGCAGCTGCGCGGGGGGGTGGGGTTCCGCGGCTACGCACGGAGGGCCGCACACGCCGGCGAGGGCCCCCGCGGCGAGGAATGCCCAGATCAACCGACGGGTGTTGAGTCGACTTCCCACAGGCTTCTTCCGGCGTCGAAAATGCAAGCGCCGGATACTACCGTCATTCTCTGAACTCGCCAGATCAGTTCGGCCGGTCCGCGCGGCGGGCGTCCCGCACACACGGGAGACGGTCGGGCGTGCGAACTCCGTCGGGCAGCTGCGCTTCGTCGGGCGTCAGGATGGGAAGGCCGTTCTTGACTGGAAAGGTGGCGTGGCACCCGGAGCAAACCAGCCCCGCTTGGTCGCGGGAGAGGGTCGCCTGGCGGGTGGGGTCGAGCGGGCAACGGAGGGATGCGAGAAAGGCATCGTCCATGGGACGTCCGGGTGGGGGCAACGAAAAAGCCCCCGCCCGAGTGATCGGGCGGGGGCCAATATCTTGGCAAGCGGGAGTGTGTGGAGTCGGTGGTCGGGGACATGTCGGTGTCACGCCCCGGGAGGGGTGTGCACCTGGTAGTTCA
>JAQGHQ010000328.1 GCA_028288765.1 Gemmataceae bacterium
TGCCACAACACAGACAGCCTTATCCGGACCGGGACTCCGGCGTGGCCGGCCGCCACGCCGGAGTCCCGGACCGGAAACCACGTCCGCCGTACTATCTCCAGTGTACCTGAGCGACGTGCCGGTCCGAAGACGAGCTGGACGTTGAAACCGGGAGCTCCGGGCCGGGCTCGCGAACCCGACCGGTTACACCCTTGTCTGCCCGCTGGGTGGCGGGGCGGACAGACCTCGCGGACGAAAGAGACTTGTCCCGCCCAACCCGCGGGCGATAATCGAGTCGGTCTGCACAGCCTGTTCCGGCCGCCCACCGCGATCTCACCACAATACCATCCTCCGGTCCGAGTGGCGGCGTCCGACGTTGTCTTCCCGGGTCCCGGCGAAGACTCCATCGGGAAAAGGAGCCTACCCGTGAACTCTGCCCCCGAGTATCAACCCGACCACAACGCCGCCTGGCCGACCGGGTGGGTGATGCGGGCGACCACCGGCACACTGGCAGCGCTGCTCCTGGCGAGTTACGGAACCCTTCCCGCGGGTGACGGCGCGGGGCCGAAGGTCCTCCTGACCTGGGGCACGAAGGGCGACAAGCCAGGCGAGTTTTACTCGCCGATCGGCATCGCCGTCGGCAAGAAGGACGAGGTCTACGTCACCGATCTGAACAACGCCCGTCTTCAAAAGTTCTCCGCCGACGGGAAATACTTCGGCGGGTTCGACCTCCCCCGGGACACGCCGAACCGGAAGTCCTGCCAGGCCGGCGGCATCGCCCTGGACGACAAGGGCCGGATCTACCTGTCCTTCATGATGCAGCACAAGGTGGCGGTCTACACCGAAGACGGCAAGCTCGTCCGGGAGTGGGGCAAGCGGGGAACGGGGGACGGGGAGTTCAACCAGCCGGGGGGCATCGTTCTCGGCCCCGACGATACCGTGGCCGTGGCCGACCAGTGCAACCACCGCGTCCAGACGTTTACCACCGAGGGGAAATTCCTGGGCAAGTGGGGCGAGCACGGCGGGAAGCCGGGGCAGTTCGGCGGGCCGGACTCGGCCGGCTCGCGGTTCGCCGGGCCGCACTTCCTGGCGCGCGACAGTAAGGGGCAGCTGTACACGACCGAGGGGGTCCTCGGCCGGGTGCAACGGTTCTCGCCCGAAGGCAAGCCGCTCGCCGTCTGGGGCGACAAGGGGACCCAGCCCGGCGGGTTCGGCGGGCTGCAAACGGGTTACGCAAAGGGCACGTTCGGGCCGATCGCGGTCATGGTGGACCGGTACGACCGGGTGTGGGTCAGCAGCCTGAACGACCGGGTCCAGGCGTTCACCCCGGATGGAAAGTTCCTGGTCGGCATCGGCGGGTCGGGCACGGAGCCCGGCCGGTTCACCCGGCCCCACGGCATGGCCGTGGACAGCAAGGGCCACCTGTACGTGGCCGACGCGGGCAATGAACGTATCCAGAAGTTCGAGATCCCCACCCCCTGACCGCGACTTCCCTTTCCCGGAGAGACAGGCGATGACCGTGCCCGTGCTCAGGCTCTGCCTCCTGGTTGGTTACACGCTGCTCCCGGAGGGCGCCGCGCGGGCGGCAGACCCGCCGGCCCTGCCCAAAAAGACCTACACCTACAAGACTGTCGGCGATCTCAAGATCCAGGCCGACGTCTACCGCACGGACGATACCCGGGTGCGGCCGGTGGTCGTGTGGATCCACGGCGGGGCGTTGATCTCGGGAAATCGCGCGGCGGTGCCCAGGAACCTTCTCGACCTGTGCCGCGACGAGGGGTACGCGATCGTCTCCCTCGATTACCGACTCGCCCCGGAGGTCAAGCTGCCGGACATCATCGCCGACGTCGAGGACGCATTCCGGTGGCTCCGCGGGGATGGGGCGAAGGAGTGTCACCTCGACCCGGACCGTCTCGTCGTGACCGGCGGGTCGGCGGGCGGCTACCTGACACTCGTGACCGGCACCCGCGTCACGCCCCGGCCGCGGGCGCTCGTCGCCTACTGGGGCTACGGCGATGTGGACGGCGAGTGGTACACCAAACCGTCGGAGCACTACCGCAAGACGGTGCCGCTGATCGGAAAGGACGAGGCGTACAAGGGGGTCGGCGGCAAGATAGTCACCGGGAGCGAGGACGGCATCGACTTCAAGGCCCGCGGCCGGTTCTACCTGTACCTCCGGCAGAACGGCCTGTGGACGAAGGAGGTCACGGGCTTCGACCCGGTCGCCGATCGCGCCAGGCTCGATGCGTACTGTCCGGTCCGCTCCGCCGCGGCGGATTTCCCGCCGACCATGCTGGTTCACGGGACCGAGGACACGGATGTCCCGTACCAGCTGTCCGCCGACATGGCGAAGGAGCTTGCCCGGCTGAAGGTGCCGCACGAGCTGGTCACGGTAACAGGCGCCGGGCACGGCCTGTCCGGCGGCGACAAAAAGCTCGTGGCGGACGCGCACGAAAAAGCCCTGGCGTTCATCCGCAGCCGGCTGAAGGCCGGGAAGTGACTCGTTGCCTCTTCGCCCCGGAGGGTCTGGCTCGGTGGTCAGGTCAGGGCTTTTTGTCCTTCGCCGCCAGCCCCGGGATCAGCTTTTCCGCGTTGCGGTGGTACAGCTTGTCCAGCACCTCCGGAGGGAGCTTCACGCCCGGAATCCTCAGCCAGCTGCCGGCCGACCGGTTCGGGTCGGTCAGGTCGAGCCGGTCCGTCTCGAAGTATTGCAGGTACTGGCCGTAGTCGTGGGCCGCCCGGTCTTGCCACCGCTTCACCGCCGCGGTGTCGGCCGGGTCGATCCAGAGCCAGTCGGGGTCGTCGCTCGGGTACCGTGAGATGTTGCCCGACCCCGACGGCTTGCGGCCCTTGAACAGCACCATGTCGTCGGTCCCGAACAGGATCCGGTCCTGGTACTTGACAAAGAAGTCGCGGACCGCCGGCGGGTTCAGCCGGCCCAGGACCCGTAGCCGGGCCGCGCAGTCGACGTGGAAGTTAGGGTATTTGTCGAACGTATCCGCGAGCTGATTCAGGTCGAAGCTCAGGCTGCCCATGTGGGCGCCGATGAACTTCGTCTTCGGGTGTCTCTTGAGGACCGCGGCGCGCTGGCGGATCAGCTCTTCCCACCGGGGCATGTCCGGGTTGTGGTAGTGCTGGTCCTTCTCGGCCCGCAGGCCGTAGTGGAAGCTGTTGGGGGTGAGTGGGTACCAGTACTCCCGCTCGTCGGCGGTATGGATCAGGACCGGCAACCCCAGCTCGCCGCACCGGCCCCAGAACGGATCGAGCCGCGGGTCGTCGGCCTTGAGGAGGTCGCCGGCGCCGTCCCTCAGATACATGCCCAGGTCCTTCCAGATCTTCACGCCCTGCGCGCCCGCGGCGGCGGCGCGGTCCAGATCGCGAACCAGATCCGTGAAGAAGGTCGCCTCCTTGACCCCGGCGAAGCTGGGCTTCGTGAAGACGACCAGTCGATCAGGGTGCTTCCGGCGGAGCTTGACCCAAGCGGGCAGGTTACCGTCGGGACCGCCCGCGTCGAGAACGGTTACGACCCCGATCCCGACCCGGTCCATGACCTCCAGCTCGGCCGCCAAGGCCGGGTCGGCGGGGTCGGCACAGTGGCGGTGGACGTTGACGACGCGGTACCTCGTCTTGTAGGGCTGCTCCGGGTCCGAGCTGTGGGCGTCGGGGACGATTCCCGCCAGTCCGGGACCGGCCAGAGCGCATACGAAGAGGAGGGTTTGCGGACGACGCACGGATCGCTCCTCGGGGCGAGTGAACAGACGGCGGCAAACGAGTGTCGTGCCACTGGCATGGCGACGTCCGGCGAAATCATCTCCTCGACCAACCCGACCGGCCCCCGCAGCATAACCTACCCCGACCCGGCCCGCAGTGGAGTCGATGCGGAATCAGCCTGGCGCACTTCGCCCGGGGCCGGTCGCGGAGTCCCAACGAGTGCGGGAGGAGCATGCCCCCATCGTGGGCGGACGCGATCGGCTTAGGCAGGTGGCAGGAGAAAACCGACCCGGCCAGAAGCTGGGTGCCACGGGCGGCTTGTCCGACCGGGTGGTTGGCGCTCCCGAGCACAAGGGCGGACAAGCCGCCCGTGGCGCCCTCAGACGGGTAGTTCATCTCCTACCACGTGCCTAATACACGAACCCACAGAAACAGTCCCATTGGTCTGGGTGGCATGTCCACGGCTTGGCGTGGACATGGTTGAGAGTGAATAGGCGTATCCCTGGTCTTGATCGGGTCTTTGTGGCGTTCACATGTTCACGCCAAGCGGACATGCCACCCGGCCGATGTCCACGCCCACTCCGGCCAAACGCAATGCGACCGCCTCATCGGGTCCGTGTGTAAGGCGAGCGGCAGGTGAAATCCGGCCCGCTGAGTGGGGGAGGGGCGCAACCGGTCGGGCTCGCGAGTCGGTGCCTCGTTCCGCCCGAGGTCGGAGCGGCTTTGCTGCCCTTTCGGGGCAGCAAAAACCCGCTCACGAGCCCGACCGGCCCGTTCTCGTGGGCGAGTTTTCACCCGCCGCTCGCCTTACTTCTTGGTGCTCTCGGTGTCGATCTTGTACTTCTCGGCGATCACCCGCCGGATCTCCGATCGTTGCTGGTCGATCGCCGCCCACAGCTTCTCGCGGTTCTCCCGGTCTCGCTGGATGACCTCCGCCTCCTGTTGGCGGATCGTCGGGAGATTCGACTCCTGTACCGGTACGGCCATGATCCCGGGCCGCCTCCCCGACCAGATCAGGCCCCCCCGGTAGTAGGTGACCGCGTAAGCCTTGCTTTCGACCATGCTGATCTGAACCGGCACCCCGCGGAGGGAGTCGGCGATCGCCCGCAGTCGGGCCGCCGTGCCCAGTCCGTACTCGACCGCCGCCTTGTCCACGTTCAACACCGAGATCGTCTCGATCCGGTTCGCCGCCACGTCGTACCAGAGGGCCGTCTGCTCGTAGTCGCGGGCCCGCTTGTTCTGCTGCTTCAACTCGTCCAGGATCCGGTTCACCGCCTGCACGTACTTCCGGGTCGCTTCCGGGCTGACCCCGGCGGGGGCGACCGGAATTCCCTCGGACGAGAGCGCCGGCAGCGGGGGCAGGAAGAGACCCATGATCCGGGCCAGTTCCGGGTCGCTGAGCTTGAACCGCAAGGTCACCACCCCGGCGGCGGCCTCGGGCGCGGCCGCCCGGAGGTCTTCCGTCGTCGCCCCGTTCCGGGCGAGCGTCTCCAGCACGAACGCCTTGAAGGCTTCCGGCTTCACCTTCACCGTCGTCGCGGCCGAGTCGAACCGGAGCGCCGCGGCCAGGCCGTCCGTGGTGATGTCGACGGTGAGCACGACCCCTTTCAACTTGGCCACGAACTTCTGCACCGCCGCGGCCTGTTCCCGGTCGCCCTCGAGCGCCTTTGTCAGGGCGACCGCCACCCCGGCCTGCTCGCCGTCGAACAGGTCCTCGGTGTCGAGCGCGATCAGGACGTGATGGCGCATCCCGATGGTGCGGACGGTCGCGTTCAGGAACCGGGCGAGCGGGGACGCGGTCGCCGTCTTCGCGGCCCGGACCCAGCGGGTCACGTCCTGCCGGTTGTCCGACCACGCGACCCCGAGGAGCTGCTTGTCGAGCGGGATGAGCAGGCTCTTGTTCGGGGTGAGGACGGCCGGCTCCTCGCCGACGGTGGTCGCCTCGCCGCCGGTCAGCTTCACCAGCTGGTCGATGTCGACCGGGTGCTTCGTCGCCGCGACTGCGAACGTCGGGCCGCCGGCCGGGGTGTGCGGGTGGATCTCCTTGAAGATGACGGTCCGCTCGATGTGTGGGTTGACCGGGATCGCCCCGGCGAGGAACTCGGTGTGGTCGAGTTTCGCCCACCCCTCCTTGACCGCCCGCGGACTGGACAGGATTTTTTCCACGTTGATGACGACGACGGCGTTCGCCTGGTTCGGAGCGTACTTGAGCAGGTCGGCGGGGTCCGCGGATCGTGCCGCGGGGGCCGACATTGCGATCACCGCGACGGTGAGCAGTCCGCAGACGGTGCGGGTCATCGGAGAATCCTCGGAGCAGGGGATTGATCCTCGTCTAGCATTGGCCGGCGCTACTCCTAACGTCAAGGGTCTGGCCAGGACCGGCAGAGTCTTTCAAAGTGCGGCGGGAAGGTAGTCCATTCGCTCCGCGGGTGGACGTTTCTTCGGCCTCGTAATCCCAGAAACGACGGCTCGCGGAGAGGGTGTGAAGAAATCGGAACGACCGGAGCGTGTCGTCGGCTTGCGTTGTCGAAATCCCCGGTGGGGTATGGTTTTCACCCCAACGGGGTGGGAGCGCATAGCCCCGGGCAACGCC
>JAQGHQ010000343.1 GCA_028288765.1 Gemmataceae bacterium
CCGCGACCTACTACGCCAAGTACCGGGATGCCGCGGGCGTAGTCCAGCTGGTGACGACCGGTTGCCGGGACCGCCAGGCGGCCGAGCAGTTGTTGAAGAAGTGGGAGCGGGAGGTCGAGCAGATCAAGGCAGGCACCCTCGACCGGAAGACCCTCGACGTGGCCCGGATGGCCGGGGTCTCGCTCGATGAGCACCTGGCAGCGTACGAGCGGTCGCTGGTCGCGGCGGAGGTGTCCGACGTGTACCGGGCGAACGTCCTCCGGGCAGGACGGAAGGTGTCTGCCGACTGCGGCTTCCTGACCCCGGCGGATTTCAACCGGGAGGCGGTCGAGAACTGGCTGGCCGCCCGGATCGGGGACGGGATGAGCGCCCGGAGCCGGAATTACTACCGGGAATCCCTTGTCGCGTTCGCAAATTGGTGTGTCCAGACGGGCCGACTGACGGGTCATGACCTCGACCGGGTGCCGAAGGCCGACCAGAAGTCCGACCCTCGTCGGCAGCGGCGGGCGCTCACCGAAGACGAGTTGACGCGGGTGCTCGCCGTGGCTGTGGTCCGCCCGCTGACCGATGCCCGGATGGTCCGCCGGGGGAAGCGAAAGGGGGAAGCGTTCGCCGAACTGAAGGCGGAAACGGTCGCCCGGTTGCAGGGCTTGGGTCGGGAACGGGGGCTGATTTACAAAACGCTGGTCCTGACCGGCCTCCGGCGGAACGAACTCCGAACCCTGACGGTCGGACAACTCGACCTGGCACCCGGGGCTGCGTTCCTCCAGTTGGACGCAGCCGACGAGAAGAGCCGGGAGGGGAACGCGGTGGCAATCCGGGACGACCTCGCCGCCGACCTCCGGCGATGGCTCGACGACAAACTAGCCGCCGCCCAAACGACGGCCCGGGAACGGGATGACCTGATCCCGGTGCGACTCCCGGCAGATACCCTGGTGTTCGAGGTGCCGGCCGGGCTGGTCCGCATCCTCGACCGGGATCTGAAGGCCGCCAGCATCCCCAAGAGGGACGACCGCGGGAGGACGGTCGACGTTCACGCGATGCGGACGACGTTCGGCACGCTATTGAGCAAAACCGGGACCTCTCCACGGACCGCCCAGGCCGCCATGCGGCATTCTGACATCAAACTCACAATGGGTGTTTACACCGACCCACGGTTGCTCGACGTTCGGGGCGCTGTGGACCGGCTCCCGGCCCTACCACTACCTGACGGGTCAATCCCGACGGCCGCGGGAGCAATCCGGCCTACCGGGACGGGTGACGGTTCCGTGAGCGGTCCGAGTGTGGTTGCACCAGCGGTTGCACCAACTCGGTGCAACCGGGGTCATTTCGGGGCAATCGCCGGCACCGAGGGAAGATCGAGCGAGCCAGTGAACGAGAGCGGGGAGATCGTCGGAAGTGCTTGTCCTGTCAATGAAAAACCCCCGCTGACAGCGGGGGTCATTGAGGGTCATCGAGTCGGGCTGACAGGATTTGAACCTGCGACCTCTTGGTCCCGAACCAAGCGCGCCATCTATGCGAAAGGGGAACCGAAAGCCGTTGCGGATCTGACTGTGTATATGACAATGTCCACAGCGAAGGACGAAACCCGTGATGGGTTGGCTTTTCTCGCCGTAACGCCATATCCAATCGGTGATTAAGTATCTATCTGCAGGTCGCCGGGGTATACCCCGCAGACCTGGGTGGCTAACCGTCCTGTTAGTGGCTCCAGAGCCTCGAGCAGGGTCTCGCCCCTGAGTACGTGAGCGCCACAATCAACCCCGCCGGGCCTCACGTATCGCCCCGGGAGACTCGGCTACGTTCAGGTTTGAGACGGTCGCTGCGGGGCACTCGAGCTCGATTAAATGAGACGGCCGACGCGGTAGTATTGAGGAAAGCTGACTCCAGCGGGCTACAAGTGCCCTACTTGTTACATCGGGATGCGTGCGACCCGAAGTTCGGCCTGTCGGTCCGGGCGGCGACGGGTAAAGAAATGGCGGGCGGGCGGCCTTCTAAAGGGCCGCCCGCCCGCCGGGGCAAATGACTGACCGCGGGCCGGAGTCACTCTCCCGGTGCGGGTCCGTCCGCCGCCGGGCTTGACGTCGGGTCCGCCCGCGCGGCCAATTTGAGGGCCGCCCGGATCAGCGGCTCGGACTTGCCGAAGTGCGTGCACAACTCCGACAGAGACCGGCCTTGCCGCCTGAGGTCGGCGACCTCACCGAAGTGCTGCGATTCCCACCGTGCCCGCGGCATCTTTCGGGGCAACCCGGCCGTCAGCAGCCCGCCCGTCTTCGCCGCCCGCAGCGCCTTCCGGATCGTCGGCACCGACCTCCCGAAGTGCGCGGCCAGTTGCTCGTGGGTCATCGTGACCCGCAGCCGAGCTACCTCGGCCGCGTTTTCCTTCGACCAGCACGTCGGGTCCGGGATCCGGAACTCGTCTTCCCAGAACCAGTCCGGGCCGAGCCCGGCGAACCGGTGCACGTCCGCCGCACGGTGTGCCTCCTCCCTCAGCGCCGGCCCGGCGTCGGCCGTGTCGAGCCGGCGGACGCCCCGCCGCCGCGGCGTTCCCTCGAGTTCACTCGTCCCGCCCGTGACGGCCCGCCCGGGTCCGCCGACCAGGTCCGCGGCGCCGGCCAGAGCCCCGAGCTTGCACGTCCGCACCACCACCCGCCCGCCGGGGAAGCAGCGGACCGAATCGAGGTGCCGGGCCAACTCCACGTTCGTCCGGCTCGGGTTCTGCCCGCCCAGCACCTCGGCGAGGCGGTTCAACCGGTCCGCCACCGTGGCGGGGTCGGCGACCGTGCGGGCGTCGTGGGCCGCGGAGGTCAAGGCGGCCAGGTCCGCCTGTAATTCGTCGGCTCGCACGAGGGCCGCGCCGAGGTCCGCCTCCAGGACGCGGCGAACTGCCGGGTTCAGGTCCGGGTGGGCGAGCGACCGCGACCACCCCTGGACCCGTTGGGTCAGCTCCTTCAACCCGGCTTCGATGGCGGGCCGGCGATCGCCCATCCCGGCCGTCAGCCGGTCGAGCTCCGCCTGCACCTGCCGGTGGAGGTCGCCGAACCAGCCGGTCCGGCTCAACGCGTCGGCCGTCCACCCGGTCGCGCCGGGTTCGAGCGGGAACAGGCGGTCGCGGACCAGCCCGACCACCACCGCCCGCAGCCACCCCTCGGGTACCCGGGTGGTGTTCGTACACGTCCCGTCGGACACCCGGGGGCAGGTGTAATACACGTACCGCTTGGTTGCCCCGCTCTCCTTGAGCGTGTACAACCCGCCCGAGGACGGGGCCATCGCCAGCCTGCACACGCCGCACACGACCAGCCCGGATAGCGGGTACACCAGCGCAACGCCGGGGACCAGCGGGGCGATCTGCTTTCCGTCCCCCGCCCGGGCGGTGGTCCGGGCGCGGCGTACCGCTTGCCCGCGGGCGCTCCGGACCTCACGGACCTTCTCCCACACGGCATCGTCGACGAGCGGTTCACAGAACCCGGGGACGCGGATCACGTCCGCATCGGGGTTCTTCTCGACGACCCGGCGGTCGTCGACCACCCCGGTCGCGTGCACCTCCCACACCAACTCGCCCTTGTAGATCGGGCGGGCGAGCCAGTAGTTCACCGTCTGGGCGGAGAACGGCTTGTGCTCGGCCGGCACGCCCGGGTCGGCGTTCAGCCACTTCGCCAGGCGCGAGCACCCCCAGCCCGAGGCGTGGGCCTTGTCGAACAGCGTCTTCACAACCCACGCGGTGGCGGGATCGGGCACCAGGACGGAATGATCGACCTCCTGCCGGCCCGCCCGGGTCACCAGTACCGATTGCAGCCTGTACCCGAACGGCGGCGGCCCGCCCGGCCAGTGCTTCAGCCGGGCCGCGTCGCGCTTGCCCCTCAACACGGTGTGGGCCTTGATCCTGTTGTCCTCGGTTGCCCGCATCGACTCGAACGCGGCGAGGGCCTTCCCGGCGGTCGAGGTCGGGTCGGCGAACCCGGTGTCGGCGGTCAGGACAAGGACGCCGTGGTGGCGGTCCAACTCCTGCCGGATGCCGGCCATTTCTTCGGCCCGGCCGAACCGCTCGAACGTATCCACGAGGATGGCGTCGATCTTGAGGTGCCTGGTCCGGATGTCGCGGAGGAGGCGCTGGAAATCCGCCCGCCGGGTCACGAACCGGCCGGACACCCCGGCGTCGGTGTAGGCGGCCGCCACGGTCCACGGGTGGCCGAGCCGGGCGACCGTGGCTTCGATGGTGTCGCGCTGCTGATCCGGGCTCCGGGGGTTCTGGTGGTCCGACGACATCCGCAGGTACAGCGCCACCCGCATGGGCCGGGTCGGGTCGAACGTCCGTTTCAGCATGACATCAGTCCTCGAATGAGCTCCGGGCCGCCAGGACGTCCTGGGCGATGACCCGGGCGATGAATCCGACCAGTCGAACCCGGAGGTGCTCGCGGACGAGTGCCGCCACCCGATCCCGATCAGGCCCGGCGAGACCGGGAGGGAAGGGGAGACGGCCGTCGACGATCAGTTCCGCGAGCCGGCGGTGATCTCCCGCCGGGGTTTCGGGACCGGATCCCGGCAGGCCGGAGATGGGGGTTTCACCCCCGGGACGGGAAGAGCGGGGCACGTGCGACCCTTTCTGGATGAAGGGACGCGGTCGCCGGCCGCGAACCGCACCACGCGGTTCGGCGTGTAGGCATTCGCGCCACAACAATTTTTGACCTGGGTAGGGAGGCGGATGGGGCGAGCTGAAGTTGTCAACGCGCCGGCCCCGGGCGGGCGGCCGTTGGGCGTCGTTCGCGCGGGAGGTTCCGGCCGGGCTATTGATTCTCGGCGAACCACCCGATCAGGTCGTCCCGGCGGACGGTCACGGGAACCCGGCCTCCGCAGGACCGGCAGACGAACGTCGCGGGGGAATGCCCCGTCCCCGGCCCCACGGGGTCGATGTGGTCCAGTCGGAGACGGCCGCCGCACAGCGGGCAGGAGAAGCCCCGGGCCGCGGCGTACTCGTCCAGCAACCGCGAATGCGACGTCGGGTCGGCGGCGACCGGCACGTGGTCGGCGGTCGCCCCCCCGCGGACCCGGACCCCGCGGCCGGCGGCCTGCCGGTCGAGGGCCTGCCGGTACAGGTGCGCGGCGGTGAGGATCGCGCCGACGAGATCCCAACACTCGGTGTAGTCGGTCTCACCGCGGGCGAAGAGCCGGTCGTACGCGTCGGACCCGATGAATCGGCCGGCCACGGCGCACAGCGCCGGATCCCGCATGAAAAACCCGGAGAGCGGGTGGAGCGAAAGGACCTGGCCGTAAAACACGTCTCGCCGCACCGTCCCGTCGGGAAGTTCGACCGGCTGCTTCTGCGTGTGCCAGAAGCGTAGGAAGCGCTCGCCGGGGTCGTCCAGTCCGTGCCGGTGACGGAGGACCGGGATCAGATCCATCCAAACATTCGAGTAGCACAGGTAGAACGCCACCTTGGTCTCGTACGCGAACCGGTTCAGGAACGTCCGGAGCCAGCCCTGCCCGCCCTTCTTCCGGTGGGCGGCGACCCACCGGTCGACCGTTCCGACGAATTCGACGACTCCCTCCCCGCCCTGCTCGCGGACGAGGTCGAGACCGTGGGCGAGGAGTCCGTCGAACGTTTGCTGCACGGCCGCCCGGTCTGCGGCCGGGACCGGGGCCGGGCCGATCAGGTCCGCCATCTCCGCCGCGAGCCGGTCCCGGCTCCGGGAGGCGACGACACCCCGGATGCGGTCGCGGACATCGTCCGGAAGGGATTGCTCCTCCGGGGCCGTCGCCTCCGGGTGGAGGTACGCGTCCGGGACCACCTGGTGCGTGGTCTTCGCGCCGGACAGGACCGCGTAACTCGTGGCGAGCAGCAGGTGGCGGACTTGGTCCGGGTCGCGGTCGAGTCCGTCCGCCCGCATTGCCGCCCACCAGTGCCCGACGCAGTTCCTGATATTGGTGTGGTCGGCCGGCCGCCGGCCCCGGGTGAGCCGGAAGGCGGACGCGTCCATCCAGAAATAGGGGATGCCGATCCCGGGGCCGAGGGCGAGCGGCCGGGTCAGGAGACGAAAGCGGTGAGCTCGGCCGCCGAGCGGGACGGTGACGGTCAGGGACGTTGTCGACGAGTCGCCGCGGTGCGGGGGTCGGGTCGGTCGGCCCACGAGACTTCCTCCGTGAATGGTGGGTGCCTCCGGCACCCCCATCATACCCTCGTTTCGTACCGGCGGGGCGGTTGTCGGTGACCCGGGGCGCGAATGCCTACGGGGCGAACCGTGCCGCCCCCCGAACGGGTCGGGGGGCGGGCGGTAGGCCGGGATGGCGCATTCGCATGTCCCCCCGAGACGAAGACCGTACGGACGAACTCGCCGACCGAAAGACTGATCAGTCTATCACGACCGCGGCGCGAGCGTTATGGGCGGCGCGGTACGGGGAGAGGCACCGGCAGGTGCGGATCAAGGTGTTTCCGGCCGGCATCTTCGGGCCGAAGAAGGTGCGGATCTATTCCCGACGTGACCACTTCGTACTCCAGGTCTGGGACCCGGGGGCGAAGGCGACCGTGTCCGACCGGGTGGACGGCGACCTCGTCTCCGCCATCGCCCGGGCCCGCGAGATCGAGGATCGATTGACCGTCTTCCGGTCCGCGGGCCGGGCCCGGGACCGGCGGGTGTCGCACGCCGACCTGGTCCGGAAGTTCGTCGCCGACCTTCGCAGGCGGGCCGACGCCGGGGAAGTCGCGGCCGGGACCGCCGGGCGGTACGAATCGGCCCTGCGGCACTTCCTGGCGTTCGCCGGCCAGCCGAAGGTGGCGAAGGCCTTCCCGACCGCGGGCACGGTGAACCGCGACTTCCGGCTCGGGCTGGCGGGGTTCCTGGCCGACCGGGCGGTGACCGGGAACGGGCGGGCCGGGGCCGCAGCCCGGCCGATGCGGGGGCAGGGCTTCGTCGTCGACGCCGTGCGCGGGCTGTACGAATGGGCCGCCGACCCGGACCGGGGCGGCTTCTTGCCCGCCGGGTTCCGAAACCCGTTCGTGCGGACGGGTGAAACGCGGGCGGTGTTCCGGGGCGACCCCCTCGCCCCGCCCGACATTACGATGGCGATGGCGACCGCGTTCGTCCGCGCCTGCGACGAGTTCGAACGGCGGCTGTTCGTCCCGGTCATCCTGTTCGGGCTGCGGGCGGCGGAGCCGTGTTTCCTGTTCCGCGAACACGTTTCACAGGAGTGGCTCCTCGTGCCCAACATCGAAGGGCTGGATTACCAGACCAAGGGCCGGCGCGATAAGCGCTTCCCGCTCGTTGCCGACCTGGCCCCGCTCTGGGCCGGACTTCGGGCACAGGGCTCGCGCGGCCTGCTCTACGTCCGCCGGGCCGTTGCGGACGGGAACGAATCGCCGCCGCTGGCGGGGGCGTCGCTGGATGACCTCGTCGCCGAATACCGGCGGCGGGTGCGGACCGACCCGACCCCCGGGCGCGCCGCCCGGTTGCGAGTGCGCAGTAAAGTACTGCGGGAGGCCGGCGGATTGCGGTACGACGACATCCAACACGCATTCGGCCGCGTCGCCGGCCGGCTGGGGTGGCCCCGGACGGCGACGCTCAAGGACTTCAGGCACCTGTTCGCCACGACCCTGGCGAACGCCGCACTGCCGGAAGGCTACCGGAAGTACCTGATGGGACATGCGGCCGGAAGAGATGCGACCGTGGCGTACACCCACCTGTCCGATCTGCGGGCGAAGTTCGAAGACGTCGTCCGGGCGGCGTGGGGGTCGGTGACCGACGTGGTGTGCCGCCGGCTGGAGGCGCCTCCGGGCCCACCCGGGTCGCCCCTCGCCCCGGGCCCGTGAGGGTCCGCGGGTCGCGCTACTTGATCGGACTGATGGAAACCGACTTCACGTCGACCGGGTGCTCGCACGCCCCCACCCGGACCGGGGACCTGGTCGACAAGTCATACTTCCTCCCCTTCTCGGTGAAGACCAACTTGTCGTCGACCCAGACGTCGATCTGCGTCGGCGTCAACCGCCACCGGATGCTGTACCAGAGGTCCGGGGTCAGGGGCTTCACCGGGGCGGTGGCGAGCGACCCACTCTCCAACTTCCCGGCCACCCCGTCCGGGCGGGTCACCCGCAACTCGCGGGCATTCACTTCCCAGTTGAGGATGACGCACGCCCCGTTCGGGCCGTGCAGGCGGATGTTGTTCCCCTTCGTCCGGGCCACGACCCGAATCTCGACCGGCCCGGAGGGCTCCGCCCACGTGGCGATCTGGCTCTGGAGGTTCACCCGCACGAAGTCATCCCCGACGCCGCCGTTGGTCAGGTCGAGATGACCCCACCGGTCGGTCGGGTCCGCCTCCTCGACCCGCTTGACGGGCCGCTCCCGGGCGAGTCCGCCCAACTCGGGTAACGCCAGCCGGTACCAGTGGGCGGCGCGGCGGCGCAGCGAGAGCGCGACCGTTCCGTTCTCCCCGCCCGCCCGCTCCCAGTAGGCGTCGGCCAGCGCGACCCGCACGGCGGCCTTCGCGGGCGAGTCGAGGTCTCTCCGGGCGAGGTCCGACAGGGGCCCGTCGCCGGCCCCGGCGAGGAGCGGCAGGCCGCCGGCCCAATCGCCCTTGAACAGGCAGCGGAACCGACCGACCGACCGCGCCGCCCCCGCGTCCTTCGGGTCGAGCTTGAACTTCGCCCCGGCCGGCCGGGTCGTCGCGAAGGCGGCCGCGATCTCCCGGATTTCCGCGCCGCGGGCCGCCGCCCGCTTCGCGACGGCCTCGTCCTTCGTTTTCCCACCCGCCCGAACGGCCAGCGCGGCGAACCGGTCGGCCTCCTCGTACCGGTCCGCCTTCACCGCCTCGTCCGCGGCCGTAAGCGCGGCCCCAACGACCGCGCGGTGGGACGAACCGTCGGCGGCGGCCACCGCGGCTTTCTCCAGGGTGTCGACTTTGATCCCCAGCGGGTCGACCCGGAACTCGGTCGCGAGTTGGGTGGCGGCCTTCACCGCCAGGGCGGGGTCGCCGCCCCGGGCGGCGAGGTCGGCCGCCTCCCGGAACAGCGCGAACCGGGCGGCCGGGTTGCCGCGGGTGTCGAGCCCGAGTTGCAACAGGTTCGCGGCCAGGGCCCGGGTCTCGGCCGCGGACTTCTTGGCGAACGCCGCCTTGTACACCGTGCGGAGGTCTTCCACCGCCCGCTCGATGGCGACATCGTCCGGGACCGGCGCCCGGTCGGCGGGGTCGGCGATCGGCGTCAGCGTTGCCAGGAGGATGAAAGCGGCAAGCGACTGTGCGGTCATGGGATCTCCTCGCGTCGCGGAGGGGTGGGCGACGCATTGCCACTTAAACACATCATGAGTGCGGGGGCCATGCCGGTCAACGATGAACATCGCCGACCGGGCACTCCTCCGAGCGATTGGGCATCAGGTCCGCCGGGGGAGCGAGGTGGCCGGGTTGACCCAGGCCGAACTGGCCGACCGGTACACGTTGTACAGGACCTTCATCGGCAGCGTCGGGCGGGGCGGGCGGAACAGTTCAGTCCGGAACCGCCTCGCCGTCGCTCGGGCCTGGGTGTCCCGCTCGTCGACCTGTTCTCCGACCCCGGACCGGCTGCGGGACGGCAGTTCTCGGAGCGGGGACCACACGAGCACTCGGAACGAACGCGGCATCCGGGACGAGAAGCGATCGGGGCGGGGTGGTACGAGGGGTGCGAGGGGCGGAACCGCACGGGCTGACTCGCTCGGTACGAGCGATTGACCGGCCGGTTCCTACCCCCGCACCCGAACCCTCGATCGTCTCACGCCGGTCGGACGCGGGCGAGCAGAGACCGCAGGGCGCTCCCGGCCCGTACGGCCACGGCAGCGGACGCGCTCACCGTCCCGCTGATCGCGGCGGCCAGCCAGTCGGGGGCTGCCAGCGTGATCGCCCCGACCGTGACCCCGACCCCGGCCGCGATCATCACGGTCCGGCGGACGGTACCGCTCATCCGGAGCACGTCGAACACCACCGCGACGGGTCGGACCGCCTCCCGGACCCGGCCCGCGATCCGGCCGGCGGCCGCGCGGATGCGGGCGAGGGTCGAGGGCCGGTCGGGCCGGGCCG
>JAQGHQ010000360.1 GCA_028288765.1 Gemmataceae bacterium
CCGCGACCTACTACGCCAAGTACCGGGATGCCGCGGGCGTAGTCCAGCTGGTGACGACCGGTTGCCGGGACCGCCAGGCGGCCGAGCAGTTGTTGAAGAAGTGGGAGCGGGAGGTCGAGCAGATCAAAACCGGCACCCTCGACCGGAAGGCCCTCGACGTGGCCCGGCTGGCGGGCGCCCCGCTCAAAGAACACCTCGCCGCGTATGAGCGGTCTCTGATCGCTGCAGAGGTCTCGGACGTATACCGGGCGAACGTCCTGCGGGCGGTCCGGAAAGTGGCCGGAGACTGCGGGTTCACGACGGCGGCCGACCTCGATGTTTCAGCTGTCGAGAACTGGTTGGGAGCCCGGATCGGCGAGGGGATGAGTGCCCGGAGCCGGAACTACTACCGGCAATCCGTGATCACATTCGCTAACTGGTGCGTCCAGACCGGCCGATTGTCGGCTCACGACCTCGACCGGTTGCCGAAGTCGGACGAGAGGGCGGACCCGCGGCGGCAGCGACGGGCGCTGACCGAGGAGGAGTTGATGCGGGTGCTGGCGGTGGCGGTGGTTCGCCCGCTGGCCGACGCCCGGACGATCCGCCGGGGCAACCGGAAGGGGGAAGCGTTCGCCGACCTGAAGCCGGAAACGGTCGCCCGGTTGCAGGCGCTGGGACGGGAGCGAGGACTGATTTACAAGACGCTGCTCCTGACCGGTCTGCGGCGGAATGAACTCCGGACCCTGACCGTGGGGCAACTCGACCTGACCCCCGGGGCCGCATTCCTCCAGCTGGAGGCCGGAGACGAGAAGAACCGGGAGGGAAATGCGGTCGCGATTCGAGATGACCTGGCTGCGGATCTTCGGAGTTGGTTGGAGGATGAGCTCGTCGCCACTCAGGCGAAGGGGCGGGAGACAGGTGAGCCGATCCCGATGCGTCTGCCGCCAGAGTCGCGGGTGTTCACGGTCCCAGGCGGATTGCGGCTGATTCTCGACCGGGATCTGAACGCGGCAGGTATCCCAAAGCGGGACGACCGGGGGCGGACGGTAGATGTTCACGCGATGCGGACAACGTTCGGGACGTTGATGAGCCGGGCGGGAGTCGCCCCGCGGACAGCACAAGCCGCCATGCGGCATTCGGACATCAAGTTGACGATGGGGGTGTACACCGACCCGCGGCTGCTCGACGTCCGAGGGGCGGTGGAGAAACTCCCGGCGCTGCCTTTGCCGCGTGGAGAGAATTCAGGGACTGCGGGGGAGATGCCGGCACCCGGGACGTGTAACGGGGTCGGAAGCAATCCGAATTCGGTTGCACCAGCGGTTGCACCAACTCGGTGCAACCGGGGTCATTTCGGGGCAAGTCCTGGCACGGAGGCCAGATCGTCGGGGCCGGATAACCGGAGTCCGGAAGTCGTCGGAAGTGCATACCCTGTCAACGAAAAACCCCCGGTGACCTTGGGAGTCACCGGGGGTCATCGAGTCGGGCCGGCGGGATTTGAACCCACGACCTCTTGCACCCCAAGCAGGCATACAACTCATCGGCACAACCGACACGAACGCTCCGATCGTCCCGACCCGAACTTTTAGGCCCATCTTCCCCAGTGTCTCATCCATACGAGATAGACCCGGGTGAATGGCGCTTCTAGAACTCGGTATGCCCTCCACCACCGCCGCGGACCTCGTCCGCCACTTCCTCGGCATCCTCGACCTGGCCGCCTCAACGGGCCGGACTGACCCCCAGACCCGGGACTGGTATTACTACCAGTTCCGTCACCTGCTCCGGGCCAAGGACCCGCTCGGCGCCGCGATCGCCGACCGCGACGCGGCCGAGCTGGTCCCGGAGGACCTCGCCGGCACCCCGTACACCTTTCACTTCGTACGGGCCGTCCGCTGCCTATTCCGGTGGGCCCACGCCTCGAAGCGGATTCCTGAGTATCGGTTCGGCAAATTCCAGGGCCCGCCCTGTGGCCAGCGTGAGCGGGTGCTATCGCTGGCCGAGTATCGTCAGGTGACCCGGCGAGCCGGCCGGGCGTTGCGAACGATCCTGCCCTTTTTGCGCCGCACCCTGGCGCGGCCCGGGGAACTGCGCGGCCTCCGGTGGCGGGATCTGTATCTCGACAAGCAGGTGATCCGGCTCACCAAGTTCAAGGCGCGGGATCGCCGGCGGGACAATGTCCGGGTGCGGGTGATCCCGCTCACCGCCGTCGTGGTGAGATGGCTACGGCACTTACAACGAGTCCGGGCCTGGCTTCCCGATGACCACGTCTTCGTCAACTCGCGCGGCCGCCCCTGGACGAAGAACGCTCTCCGCCTGGCCATGCACCGCGCGGCAGCGGCCGCCGGGGTTAATGTCGCCGAGGGGGAACGGGTCGTGTGCTACACCCTCCGACACACCGGCGCGACGGAAGCGACCCGGCGCGGGGTCCGGGACCGGGCGCTGGCCGATATCCTCGGGCACACCTCGACCAGGACGACGGCGCGGTACCAGCATCTCGCCGAGGAGGACCTCGTCGCCGTGATGGAGACCGCGACCGGCCGTGGTGCGCGCGCTCGTACCGGAAAAGAAAAAAGCCCCGCGTAGTGCGGGGCTCACTCGCCGATAACCCTCGATCGAGTCATCCGGCTTTCTGCTTGCCGCCACCGCCGAGCTGGTCGAGGACCTCGCCCAGGGCGGCGATCGCCGCCGCGTCAGTCACCACCTTCCGGTGGGTGACGGTGACCGTCACCCCGTCGGACAGTCTGAACTCACGCCGCTTGACCTCGCCCGACTTGCCCGGCTTCTTGGCCCGGCCGCGGCCGAGATCCCGGGTCACCAGCTTCAACGCGTCGGCCCGTGAGACCTCGCCCGCGTCGATCCGCCGCTGTTCTTCCTCCGGCAGCTTGAGCAGGGCCAGGGCCCGGCTGACCCGGGCCGGGCTCAGGTGCAGCTGCTCGGCCAGTGTCTTCCCGTCCCACCCCTGTTCCTTCATGGTGTCGGCGAACGCCCGGGCCTCCTCGACCGGGCGTAGGTCGGCCCGCATGAGGTTTTCGATCAGCTGGTTCTTGCGGATCTGGGCGGCGGACACCCCGTCGTCGGCGATCGTGGCCCGGAACGTTTTCTTCCCGGCCATCTTGCAGGCCCGCCAGCGGCGCTCGCCGGCGATGATGACGTACACCTTCCTCTCGTCGTCCCAGCGGACGTTGCCCGGGGTCAGCTGGCCCTCGTCCCGGATCGAGTCCGCCAGCTGCTTCAGCTCGGCCTCGTCGAAGATTTTCCGGGTCTGCTCGTCGGCGACAACCCGGTCGATGTCCAGGTCGAAGACGTCCTGAACCCGGGTCCGCCCGTCCAGCTTGCTCACCGCCGGCGGCGCGTTCCCCGCTGGCCGCACGCCGGCGTCCTCTCTCATGTTTTCCCCGTGCTCGGCCACGAGGCGAAGGAGCTTGGCGCTCATGCGGCGTCCTTTCTCTTCAGGGTATCGGCCATCCGGTCGGTCAGCTCGTCCGCCACGGCCTGGACGAGCGCGGAGGCCTTGAGCTTCGGCTTCAACAGGGTCACCGGGCCGCGGGCCGCCGCGGCCTCCTTGTAGGCGGCCATCAGCGGGATCACGGCCGCGAAGATCATCGGGCCGTGAATGCTCCGGAGGGTCTGCTCGTACCCTTCCTGGATCGCCTCCTTCTTCCGCTGGTTGACGAGGTACCCCGCGATCCGGAGTTTCGGGTTCACCTTTTCGCGGACCTCCTCGACCAGCCGCTGCACGTGGATCACCGCCTGGGCGCCGAACGGGTCGGCCAGGATCGGTGAGACGACGTAGTCGGACGCGGCCAGTGCCGCCCACCCGAGGAGCCCGCTGGTGTTCGGGCCGGTGTCGATCACCACCAGGTCGAACCGGTCCCGGACCTCGGCCAGGAACCGGCGGACTACGTGCTGGGCCTCGCCGGCCTCGGCCGGGTGCGGGCGATTGAACGACTCCAGGGTGTCGCTGGAGGGTACGACCGCCAGCCGGTCGAACCGGGTCGGCCGGATCACGTCGTCCGGCGCCGGATCGTACCGCGGGTCGAACAGCCCCGCGGCCGTGGCCGAGGGGTGCAGGGCCTCGACCACCGACGGGCCGAAGCAGACCCGGGACAGGCTCCCCTGCCCGTCGAGGTCGAGGCAGAGGACCCGGGCCCCGCCGGCGACGAACGCCCCGGCCAGACTGAGGGACATGGTCGTCTTCCCCGTGCCCCCCTTGCGCGCGAGCAGGCTGATCGTGAGCATGTCGACCTCGGGTGAAAAGGGGTGTACTCCAGGATGCCCGGAATTCGGCCGAAGGGTTGGCGCGCGAAAAGGAACGGTCAAGATTCCATCGTGAAATCGGTGCAGACGTGAGGGTCGGGAAAGGGCTATCGTGGGGCGGATCAGACCGCGGTCAGGAACCGGTGAGTTTCAGCGACAAGGGCTTCAGCCGGGGGGTGTGCGTCGACCCGCCGGCAGTACCGCTCGTACTGGATCTGCTCGCTCCGGAGGAAGGTGTCGATCTCCCCGGCCAGCTCGGAGCGCCACCGGGCCTCGGTCGTCCGACCCGCGGCCAGCTCGACACGGACCTGCGCCGTGCGGATGACCATCCGCCCGACCCAGGTCCCGATCGCCAGCTCGCGGACATCGCGGGTGAGTCGAGGGCAGGTGGACGTGTGCCAGTCACGAAGGGTCGCGCACAGGTCCTGCCACCGGCCGGCGACGACCAGGTCGCGGATTGTGGTCTTCATGCTTCGATGAGGACCTCGACGTGATCGGGGCAGTGCGGACACCCGTCGTCGGCCAGCCGTAAGTAGTCGCCGACCTGGTCGACCGGCAGGCGTTCGGCGAGGGCCCGTTCGACCTCGGCCAGCAGCTCGCGGCGCATCTCGTCACGCGGGGTGTCGTCGAACCAGTTCAGGAACCAGCGGCAGGCGGCCGGTTCGCGTAGGCGCTGATCGGCCTCGAAGCAGACCCGGGCGAAGAACTCCTCGACCTCGCCGACCACTTCGAGCGATTCCCCGATCCACCCGCAGTAGCCGAGGGCGCAGGCGGCCTCGACCGGCCAGTCCTGAACCGTCATGAGCGGGGGCGGTGTCGTCGTGCTCCCCTGGGTCAGCCGTGGGTCATCCTCCGTCAAGGCCCGGCGGAGTGCGACCAGCCCAGCCGTCGAAAGGACCGGCACGAACCCCTCTCGCCAGACGATACGCCAGGTGTCCTGTCGCAAGCTCTCCATGATCGTGATCCTTGAAGCAGTAGGTGCGAGCGCTCGAACTGGGGGTGTTTCCCGGGGGCCCGTCCGGGCTCCCGGGGAGGAAGTGTTCAAGCCGCGGCCGGGGCTGATTCGCTCCCGGTCGGTGTCGGGGCGTCCGCGTTGACCTTGGCGGTTACCTGATCCAGCCGGGCGTCGACCACGGCCTGTATCCCGTGGAGCGCCATGGAGATAATCGGGCGGCCGGCGAAAACTGTTTCCGCGACCGAGAAGGCGGCGTCGATCGCCTTCTTGACCTGGCTCTTATCCAACATCGTCATCACCTCATCAGGGAGAAGATCGTCAGGTGTGACCCCGGGGCGGCCGCGGTATTGTCTCTCCCTCCAACCCGCCGCACCGACCCGGGGTGTCTCGTTACGCCCGCGGACCGCGGGCCTTTAGCTGTCTCACCGCCACCGGCTTTGGGCCGGGCACTTCCCGTTCGGGCAGGCATCCAGGCTGAGCCCCGCCGCGGCCGGTGGGCTCGTCGGGGCGTCGGGGCGTCGCTGCATCAACTGAGTCCCGCCGCGGCCGAGGAAACAGTCGTAGACCCCGGGGCGGAACCCGTCGAGGTCCTGGACGTACCCGACCCGCCGGCCGGCGGCCGGGACGCCGATGTGCAGCACGCCCGACCCGGTCAGGCGGACCTGGTCCCACGTCTGCTCGTATGTCAGCGCTGTCGCGGGGCAGTCGGGGCAGACCCCGGGGGGGCACGTGCAGTTCACTCCACAGACACAGCGAGCCGACGGCGTCGCCTGCGAGGTCAGCGCCCACGGCCGCGGCGGGTCGCCGGCCAGGGCCGCGGCCACGACGAGCAGCGAACATCCGAGGGCGCAGATCAGTTTCATCCGCATGAACCATCCTCCAGGAGGAACCGGGGAACACATCGACACGGGCGAGCGATAAGGCACCGACCTATGCGGCGACCGGGTCCGGGATCGGCGGGGCCTGGGGGTCTCGGCGGACGCTGACGATCGCCACGCCGGCGAAGGCCGCCAGGCCGGCCTGGTCGTGGCCGTTGCCGAAGTAGCTCTCGCCTACCCACGCCCACCCGTCGACGCCCCAGTCACCTCTCCAGCTGTTCTTGGTCCAGGCTCCCCAGCCGCGGCCGGGGATGTACTCGAGTTCGCCGATCTGCGCTGTGCAGTGGCCGCCGACCTGGCGGCCGTCCCAGTCGGGCAAGAGTCCGTTCGCGTCGGGGGTGAACCGACCGCCGCAGAAGATGCCGGTGAAGACGGCCTGCTCGCGAATGATCGCGGTGGCTAATTCGTCGAACGTGGTGAACACGAGCTGGTTATCCGCTCGGTAGTTGGCGGCCTCGCCGTTCGCGGTCGGGGGGAAACTTCGGGCGAAGATCTCGCCGGGCCCGACGGTAGACCGCAAACAGATGCCGGTGGTCTCCAGCGCTGTTTTGAGGTCCTCGGGTGTGCTGCCGCGGTCCTGCCCGCCGTTGACCAGGCCGTACAGATAGGTCGGGCTGAATTCGTGATCCGTCTGACCCTGGTAGTTCCACGCGGCGGTGAACGCGGCCGCCCCTCCGTGGCCCCCGCAGCTCCCCTGCTGGCCCTGATCCCAGGAGTACCGGAAGAAGCGGCGGAGCCCGCCACCCTTCTTCGGCCACTGGGAGCGGGGGATCGTCTGGAGGGTCGAGACGTATTGCGGCTGAGCGCGCATGACGCCCATGTCCGCGGGCCGCAGCCCGAGTCCGACCGTGCGCCCGTCGGGAAGGACGGCGATTTCGTTCCCGCTCGGGTCGGTGGTGATCTGTGCCAAAGGATCGTCTCCGGTGATGGGCGAGGAAGGAACGGGAACGGGTTACTTGCCGACGACGAGCTTGAAGGCGCCGACCAGGTCCGCATCGGTCGCCGGGAGGACGACGACAGATCGCACAAGGCCCTTGGTCGCGCCTGAGTTGTCGAGCAGGACCAGCGCAGAGGAACCGGCCGGGAACCTGGCCCTGTCGATGAATGGCTGAAAGAGTGCCAGCTTGGACCGCTCGTTCGGATCCTGGGTCTGGGTGTCGATCATGTCCAGCTCGTGGCCGCCGGCGACGAGGTACTGACGAAAGGAGGCGGACGCGAGCGCCTGGGCCTGTTTCGGGTCGAGGTTCGTCCGGTCGGCGACGACGACCCCGAAGAGCTTCCCACCCGGGTTCGGGACCGGGCCGGGCCCGGGCGGCGGCCGCGGGGCCTGGCCGGAGCCGACGTCAACGACCTTGCGGATCCAGTCCGCGGGCGACTTCGATCCGGCCGGGATCACGACGATCGTCACCCGGCCGGAGGCGCCGGCGACGGCGTCGATAGTGGTCACCGTCTTGCCCTTGAAGGTTCGCGTCTCGACCTTCCCGGAGCCGCCCACGAACTTGCCGCGGACCTTGAGCGGGCCGGGCTCCTGGGTGAGCGTGACGAGCCCCGCGGGGAAGGCCTCGACCATGACGTCGACGTCGCTGTCGATCACGTAGAGCGAGTCGGCCGCGAGAGCCGGCACGGCGCTCGGGTCGGGTACCGGTGGCGGGGGCGGCGCGGGAACGGGGATGTCCGGGAAGCGGATCGCCGGGACCGGGGGCGGTGCCGTGTCGGCCCCGCGGGAGCGGGAGACCGTCAGGAGGACCTCGACCAGGATCACGACGAGAAACAAGAGGACCCGCATTCGTCACCTCGGGGAATGGTTGAGGAGGGCATCATCGAGACGGTGGTTCAGCGTCTCGAGCTGGGTAGTGACCTGGGTGAGGCCACCCGCCAGCTTCTCGAAAGCGGAATCGCGTCGGGTCAGATCACGCTCGTGCCGATCGTCCAGTTCCTTCCGCTCGGCTGTGAACCGGGTGACCAGGTCTGTGATGGTCGCCTGGTGCAACTGGAAGGCGTCCGGGATGACCTTCCAGCCGAACCAGACGATGATCACGACCAGCACCGTGAAGGAGCCGCCCTGAACGAGGACCTGGAGGTAAGCCGGATCGGGCATGAGACCGCCCCGCGGAGGAGTATCCCCCTCATCAAAGCCGGGTCCGGCGGGAGCGGAAGTGGGGAAGTGGCGGGCGGGGGGAAAGGCGTACAGGGGCTGTACGATTCCGGGTCGGGCCGGAGGTGCGAGCGCTCGAACCTCAGTCGGGCGGCGGGCGGACGAGGCAGGTCACCTCGTCCCGTCAGTAAGCTTCACGGTCATTTCTTGGCGGACGGAGTATTGGCCTCTGCGGCCGCCTTGTCGTCCCGGTCCATCCGCTCGGAGGTCGCGAGTCGGATGTAGGCGGACAGGGACAGGCCGATCCGGTCGGCGTGCTCGCCGACCTTTTCGATCCATGCGGGGTCGGCCTTGAGGTCGACCCTGTCCCTCGTCTTGTTCTTCTCGTTCCGCGGTCGGGGCACAGCCCTGGTCCTGTGGGGTACTGCCATAGTACGTACTTCCTCCGGACAAATTACGTAACGAGCCAGAAAGATTCGAGCCGTATTCAATGCGTCTTGAATACGGAATGATTCCGGATTCGAGCTTGTGATTACGTATACAGTACGTACAATAGCGCGGCAACGTCGGTTCTGCCCTATCCCTTCGCCCCGAGGTCTCCCATGCGTGTCTCTCGCGAACGATCCGCTTTCACCGTCATCGAGTTGCTGGTCGTCATCGCCATCATCGGCCTGCTGATCGGGTTGTTGCTCCCGGCCGTCCAGACGGTCCGGGACACTGCCCGCCGTGCCCAGGTCACCACGGACATCGCCCAACTCAGCAACGCCGTCGGCGTGTTCCAGTCCGAGACCGGCAACGTCCCGCTCCTTTCCGGCGGAGGCCCGAACGGGGAATTCCGGTTGCAAACGAGCTACGCGGATCCCGCAAACCCGGGACAGTGGCTCGGGTGGCCGGAGGTGGTTTGGTTGAAGTCGGTGTGGCCGTACATGGGGATGACCGACAACGGGCTCCGGCTCAACGGGGCAGTGGTCACGACGACGCTCCTCGACGGGAACCAGGCCCTCGTCTTCTGGCTGACGGGCGGTGAGTACAGCGGCTTCCAAGGGTTCTCGAAGAACAAGGCCCAGCCGTTCACGCCTCCGACCCCGGCGGGAGCCGGGGCGGTCGCCGAGCAGCGGCAGGGGCCGTACGTCGCCGTCACTCTGAACCGTGTGACCGACCCCGCGACAAACATGGTGGATGGGCGGCTTCGGGACATCTACGGCCGCCCCTACGCCTGCTTGGGCTACGTCGCGGCGATCAACAATTACCCCAACGTGAAGAGCTTCGGGGTCGCCCCGTATACCGACGCGAACGGGCGGTTCTGGAGTAAGTCGACGGTCCAGATCATCTCGGCCGGGAAGGACGGTCAGTTCGGCCCAGGCGGGTCGCTGACACCGGGGACGGGCGCGTGGGCGACGAATCAGCCGGGGTGGGACGACCAGGCCAATTTCAAGACGTCGATGCTCGGAGTGAAGGAGTAGCGAACGCCGGGGCGGTCGCGCGGATCCGCTCGACCAGGGCGGACGTCGACCGCCCGGGCGTCGTCCCGAGGATCCGGACGATGCCCCCGTGCCGCTCGACCGTGGCCGCCTCTGGTAGCTCGTCCCCCGCATATCCCCCGCCCTTCACCCACACGTCCGGCCGACAGACGTCGAGCAGCTCGGCGGGCGTGTTCTCGGCGAACGCACACACGTAGTCCACGCACGCGAGGCCCGCCAGGACCGCGAGCCGGTCGGCCAGGTGGTTGACCGGGCGGCCGAGACCCTTCAGTCTCGTCACGCCGGCGTCATCGTTCACGGCGACGGCCAGGACGTCGCCGATCTGCCGGGCCTCGGCCAGCATCCGAGTGTGCCCGGCGTGGAGTAGATCGAAGCATCCGCCCGTCATCACCACCCGCCGGCCGCGTGCCCGCTCGCCGGCTAGCCGGTCGGCAAGGCCCGCGCGGTCGAGGACCTTCCCGCCCCCGGCCAGCTCGGCCGCCAGCTCGGCACGGGTGACCGGCGTCGCCCCGTGTCGCCCGACCTTGATCCCGGCCGCCCGGTTGGCCAGGTCGCAGGCCTCGTCCCAGATCGCCCCAGATGCCATGCACACCCCGAGCACCGCCAGGACCAGGTCCCCGCACCCCGTCACGTCCACCGCCGGCCGGGCCCGGGTCGGGTAGTCGACCGCACCGGCACGGCGGGGGTAGTGCGTCATCCCTTGCGGCCCGTCGGTGACGATCACCCCGTAGACCAACCGTTCCCACCAGCCGGCGGACTCCCGCTTGTGGCGATCGTACGCCCCGTCCCACTCGGCCCGGTTGCATTTGATCAGAGTCGCCGCGCGGTACTCTTCCCAGGTGCTCCCCGGGGCGGGGTCGACCAGACACTGGATCCCGCGGTCGGCCGCACCCTCGATCACCGTCCGGAGGACGCCCGGGGTACAGGCGCCCTTTCCGTGGTCGGCGATCAGCACCACGTCTGCATCGTCCAGCCCCGCCCGGAGATGGGCGAGGATCTCGGACAGCTGGGCCCGGGTGAGGGCCCCGGCGTCAGTGTCGTGCCGCCAGACCTGACGGCCGCCGGCGAAGTGTCGCACCTTCAGCGACGGCGGGCCGGTCACCAGGTCGACGGTAGCGCCCAGCGCTGCCACCATCGCCGCGACCGCACCGGCCCCGCCCGGGCGCTCCTCCCGGCGCTCCTCGGTGAACACCGGGCAGCCCGAGGCCTCGGCGGCGAACCGGTCGCACCGCCCGTGGATGTCCACGTCGCGCATCATGTCCCCGACGACGAGCACGCGGCGGCCGGGGACCTGGTCGAGTACGTTACCCATGTATCAGAACCTCACGATGGCCTGGTCCCTTGCCCCGCGCTCCACCCGGCCGCCGAACCGCTCGTGGAGCGCCCGGGCCACGCCGGGGGTCAGGGGCCAGTTGTAGTCGTCCCACACGATCACCCCGCCGGCGGTCATCCGCGGGGCGAAGTAGTCGCAGGCGGCCAGGGTCGTCTGGTAGGTGTCGCCGTCGACGTGGGCGAACCGGTACCGGGCCCGGTCCGGGGCGGTCCCCGGGAAGACGCCCACGTGGTACAGCGCCCGCGGGTTGTCGACGTAGGCCCGGGTCTCCGCCTCGGCCGCGGCGAACTCCCCGGCGGCGTGCCCCCCGGCCGCGTCGTCCGCCGGCAGGCCCGCGAACGTGTCGAACAGGTGCAGGGTCGCGGGTGTGGCGTACCGGCCGATCAGCCGGGCCGTCCCGCCCCGGTACACCCCGACCTCGGCGACGTCGCCTGGCAGGTGGTTGGTGCGCAGCACCTCGTCCCGGATCACGGCCAGGCGGTCGGCCGAGACGAGCGACCGGTCGGCGGTCGCGGGCAGGACGACCCCGTCGACCGCGGCGAGGATCTGGGCGGGGGTGATCTGGTTCAGGCTCGGACACTGAGGGGAGCACGTTTCCTTTCGATACGGGCGCTGCCAGTAGCACCCGCGGCAGGCGAGCGGACCCGTGACCCACCGGACAGACGGGTAACAGCTGAACACACACTCGCCCGTCGTCTGGCCAGTCAGGACCACCGCCGGGGCCCCGAGCGCACCGGCCAGGTGCGACAGGCCGGAGTCGAGGCCGACGACGCACGCGGCGTTGAGCATGATCCCGGCCACCCGCTCCGGGCCCGCGCCGATCACCTTCGGCGACGTGAGCGCCGCGGCCCGCTGGGGGTCGTCGGCCAGGACGACGGTCCGGTACCCGGCGGCGGCCAGGAGCCGTTCGAGGGTCAGCCACCCGGGCACGCTGTACTCCCGGTCCGACCAGTAGCTGAACGGGCACAGGACCACCGCCCCGGCGTGGTCCCGGCCCGCGGCCCGGACCGCGGCCGGATCCCGCAGCCGGGGAAGGACCGGGTCGCCCACGGCCCCGATGTTGTCCATGTACCTGCGGATCCGCGGCTTCGCCCCCCGGGTCGTGAGCTCGTGATGGTAGTCCGCGTTCGCCTGCCGGTCCGGGCCCCCGAGTATCCGGCTGGCGTTGTGGTCCCAGTCCCCGGCCCGGACCTCGGTCGTCCCGAACTCGAACAGCCGGACGAATGGCAGCGCCCGCGGCCCGCACTTATAGATGATCGGGATCCGGGGGTTGTCCCTCGCCAGGGCGGCGACCGCCAGCATCCCCTGCACCCCGTCGCCGACCCCCTGGCACCCCATGTTCACGACGACCGGCCCCGGCGGCGGGGGGGCAGGGAGGAGGGAGGCGTACAGGGCCTGGACCCGGTTTTCG
This sequence comes from Gemmataceae bacterium, assembly GCA_028288765.1. GTDB lineage: Bacteria > Planctomycetota > Planctomycetia > Gemmatales > Gemmataceae > Urbifossiella. Next base: position 12,387 of record JAQGHQ010000360.1, read on the forward strand.
AGCGGCAGGCCGTAGGGCACGAGCTTCGTCCCGCTGCGATGGACGAACACCGTCGCCCCGGCGTGCCCGAGCAGGTAGGTGTGCTTCGCCCCGGGCACGTGCTCGGCGGTCCCGAGGACGTACGGGACCCGCCCGGTGGCCGCGAACGCGACCCTCATCGCGTCCTGGTCGCCGAGCATCCGCACGAAGTAGTGGGCGGCCCGGTGGCAGATCCACCGGGCCAGCGAGAGTTCGCGCCACGCGTCCGGCCGGCGGATCACCACCTGCCCGCTCTGGATCGGGGGCACGTCGCCCGGGCCCGCCGGCCAGACCTCCGGCCATTTCAGGTGGTTACTCGCGGTCGGGTGCGTGTCGGTCCAGCACGCGAACCCGGTCGGGCCGGCCAGGTCCAGGAGGAACGACGGGTCCCGGACCGGGTACAGGTCCGCGTCCAGCCAGAGCGCGGTTTCGAATCGAGTCTGGGCCAGGGCCTCCAGCTTCGCCGCCCACCCCGCCCACTCGGGGTGATCCGCGGGGATGCCGGGCGGACTGCACTCGTCGTCCAGGGCGATGAGGTCGACCCCGAGCCCGGCGAGCTGGTCGGCCCGGATGCCGCCGGCGGCCGGGCGGTGGTACACCTCGACCGGGAGAGTACACCCCGCCTCCCGTAGCAGGCGGACGAGGACGACCACGCCCGGCCAGTAGATCCCCTCGCCGGCGGTGACGATGCCCCGGCCCGAGCCACCGGGATAAGGGGCGGGTGGGGCCGCGAGCCGGGCCTCCAACCCGGCCCGGTGGGTAGCGACCGCGTCGGCGGGGGGCGCCTCGGCCTCGTAGTCCGGACAAGATGCGCACGGCTGGACGTGCGGGCCCACGTACTCGCGGGTGCATCGGTCCCGCGCGCCGGCCGGCTCGAAGCATTGTCGGACGTGCCGACCCTCCTGGTTGCCGCACAACTTGCACGTCTCGATCACCTTTCCCTCGTGGACGCAGGGCGACCGGACGACGGGGAGCGAGAGGGCCGGGGCTTGTTGGACCGGGACGCACTCGGCCGGATTCCCGCCCATAGCCTTGCGGATCTCCGGGCGATGCCACCAGCTCCAGCAATGGCCGCAGTCCCGTCCGTAGACGTAGGGCTCGCCCTTGCGGACGTTGTCGCAGATACAGCCGTGTCTCATCATGGCCCCGTGATTGTCATAGTGCCCGACCCGGGTGTGATGAACGCACCGACGGTTAGACCAGTTACCGACAACGGCCCACAGCTGTAAGGACCGGAATTCCCGGCCGGCCACGGGGCTCCGCCGGTCGCGTAACCGAGGACATATTGACTGCTGGGCGAGAACCCGAATGCCAGCGGATTATTCGTGTTGCCCGGAACCGTGAATTCCCACAATCCCGACGTGGCGTTGTACGTGCTCGTATATGTGCCATTCCCCCACTGAGCGGAGCCCGACACGGTCAGGTGCAAGACCGACGACGACGTCAGCCCGCACGGGCCGCCGTGGGGACTGCCGCCCCCGCTCCCCGACCCGCACGGCCCCGGAGGTGGGAACGTGGTGTCGAATGTGATGGAGGCGTTGTAAAGCAGTCCTGCGACGGAACACGGCGAGCTTGGACAAGTCTGGAACACGGCCGGGCCGACGTTGCCACTGCCAGATATCGCGTTAGGACTGCACACTTCTGTTAATGGAACAAACAGTTGAATCGCCGGAGTTCCCGGGCACCCGCCACCGGTGGGGTTGCAGGAACTCGGTATGGCTCCGCTCGGACATCCGGTAATTTCCAGAATCCACTGGGGGCACACGTTAACTAAAAGCGAGACACACAAAGGTATATTACATCCACAGATTGTACCCGCTGGGATCAGCGCGGTCAGGCCTCCGGCGTTGAAGTCGTACGTCAACTCCCCGGACCACGTGTACGTCGGCCCGCCGCCGGGAACCGTGAACACCAGAGTGCATGACGCTGTGTTGAAATGGGTGCTACAGCACGAAACTGCTTGCTGACAGGAAGCCCACTTGACCGCCACAGTGAACAGGTTGTACGCCGGCCCGAGTTTGGTTTCGTTTGCACAGCAGATGACGTCGACGCCCGAATTGCCGCCGGAGAAGTACAGCGTCTGGTTCAAAGGGTCGGCGCAGCTGTATCTCAAATGGTACGTGCCGGTGAACCCGGTGCCGCTCCCGGACCCGCCGCACGGAGGATTCGTCCCGAGCCCGGAAATGAAGAGATCGGGGTCGTCGTCGGTGGTGGAGTCCCAGAACAGTGTCATCGGGCCCTGGCTGAGACAGGTGCAGAAGTTGTCGCCAACTGCGCTCGTCCAGCCCGACCCGTCCCACTTCAGGGTGTGGGTCTGGTTCGGGATGCCGGACATGTTGCCAGACTTGGAATAAACGGTGACGGTCCAGCAGTCGTATTTGGTCGCCCCGGCGATGAAGCCCTCACCGCCACACGCGGCGGTACCGGCGGGTGGGCCGCCGTTGAAGTTCGGGGGCGTGACGTCCCCCACCAGCACGAGGGCCCACGCGAGCCCGGCCCCCGACCCGGATCCGCCGGCCGCGGCGTCGTGCGCGATGATCGGGATTCCGCCGACCGCGGCACTCTGCAGATAGGATGTCACCCCCGCAACCGGGACAGCCCGGGTGTGACTCGGATCGCTGAGCTTGACTTGGCAGACCGCTAACCCGGACGTCACGGCGCGGGCGAAGCCCTGGCCTCGGGCCGGCTCGATCGTGATGCAAATCGGATCCATCGGGCCGGTCGGGGCCCGGCCGGCGAACGCGGGGCGACGTTGGACGTTGAACGAGTTCGGCGGGGCCATGTCGATCGTTGGCGTCCCGTATCCCTGCACGGACCACTCGGGCAGCGCTGCACCCCCGGACCCGTTCGGGTTCTGCACCAGGCAGAGATTGGCCCCGTTGTTCTTGAAATCGAGCGGGTTGCCCGTGGTGTTGTTCTGCCCCCCGAGCCGGGTCCGGTGGTACGCCTGGGCAGCTTTCATCAGCTGGTTCCAGGTCCTGGCCGGGATCTCGATCGGCTGGCCGGGGGACACCTCGGCGAACGGGTCGGTCATTTCATCACCCCAGTCCGAGCAGGGTGTAGGGCGCCGGCTTGTACACCTGCTCCACATAGGCCGCGGCGGGCACCTGAAGCATCAGGCCGGCGACGCTCGCGTCCCGGTAGGCCACCCACAAAAACTCCCACCCCCGCTTCAGCGGGACGGTGATGGCCCCGAGGGGGATGTTCGAGACGTTCGGGCTGGCTGCGAACTTGTGGTGAAAGGTCCAGATCTGCCCCGGCTTACAGGTTCCCGTGGCGCCGAGGTACAGCAACGTGCCGACCGGGAACTGGTACCAGAGCGCCTGGTTCGTCCGCCCGACCATTCCCAGGAGGGTCCGCAGGTAGGGCAGCTGGGCGGGGTAGACCTGGACGGTGACCCCGAACTCCATGTGCCCGGTGTAGACGTCGCACCCGTTGATCCGGTCTTTGTCGACCGCGATCGCCCCCTGGTAGTTCGGGGCGTTCGGGTCGATCTGGCTGAAGTTCGATTGATAGGCCCACGTCACCGACCCGTCGGCGATCACCCCGCCGGTCCCGGTCGGGCCCGAGCCGACGAGGGACGACACCCCTCCGGAGGTGCATTTGTAGAGGTTGCCCCCGTTCGTCACCTGGTCGTTGACGTTGTAAGTGATCCCCCCAACCCACTGCGCGGCAAACCCGCTCGTCGGGGTGACCGCCCAGACCGTCCCCAGGGACTGGGTGATGTGCGCGGTGGCGGCCGTCAGGTCGACGCTGATCTCGGGCCCGAGGGTCGACGAGTCGTCCGGCTGGGTCGGCGTAGTCGGGCTGGTGTCGTTCTGGGTCTCGGCCGAGAACCCGTACTTGACCGTCACGTCCCAGACGCCGCCCCCGATCGGGTCACAGTTGATCTCCTGCCGCGGCAACCCGTCCCACAGGAACGGCGAGACGAGGAGCGTGGCCGCGTAGATCGCGTTCTGGTCGGTCGAGTATTTGGCGATCCAGTGCAGTGTCTCGTCGGCCGCGTTGACCGTATGGTGCAGCTTCCGCGAGTCGTGCCGCTCGTAGAGGACGATGGCCATGTCACCTGAACCTCATCGCGTTGACGAGGGCGTTCAGGTCCTTGGCGGCCTGGGGGGCTGCGGCGAGCTTGTTGTTGATCCCGAGCACCGCGTCGAGCTGTCTCTTCCCGAGCGTGTCGTTGTACCCGAGCTGTTGGTTGAACGGCCCGCTGAAGACCCCCTTCGCCGCGTCGAACAGGGTCGTCATCAGCTCCTGCTTCCGGTGCCGCTCGAACTCCAGGTCCTCGGCCGGCCGCCCCCCCACGCCCGGCCCGCCCGGCTTCATCGCCCCTTTCCTGGCGCGGTCGGCCAGTTCGCCGACCGCGGCCTTGGCCTCGTCCCGGGCCTTCTGGGCGATGGCCAGTTGCTCGTCGCGGAACTTCCTGTTCGCCGCGGCCGTTTCCTTGCTCATCTGCCCCAGCTGTTTGTGCAGGTCCTCGTTCAGCTTGGCCCCGGAATCCAGGCTCCCGGTTTTGATCGCCTCATACCAGCTCATCCAGTTCGCCATCCCGCGGGCGAGGGCGTCGGTGATATCGTGCCAGCCGTCGACGACCGAGTCCTTGAACGTCACCCACTGCTTCGTCAGGAACAACATCGTGTCGGCCCAGATGGCTGAGAGCCCTGCGGTGGCGATCTTGCCCGCGAGTTCGAGGTCCCCGCTGGACAGCGCCGCGACGATCCCGGACCAGGCGTCCTTGGCGGTCTCGGCCACGGAGTCGAACGACGCCTTCAGGTCGGTGGTGAACTGCTTGCCGCTCTCCGTCTGGGTCGCCCACAGCACCCCGAGGCCGACGACCGCGGCGGACACGAGCCCGATCGGCGACAGCACGAGTCCGAGGCCCGACCCGATCAGGCCGATCCCGGTGGATACCGCCCCGAGCACGGTCCCGGCCGTACTCAGGACCGCCCCGAAGGCCATGAACGCCATGCCGCCGGCGACGAGCCCGGCGGCCACGGCCGCGACCGTCACCACGATCCCCCGGTTCTCCTTGATCCATTCGCGGAAGTCGCTGATCCCCTTGCGGACGTGCTCGCTCAGGTTCGCGATCTTGGTCCCGGTCGGGAGCAGTTCCATGCCGACCTGGAGGACCCCGTACTTGAGCTGCTGCCAGGTCGCCGTGTAGGCCTTCATGATCTGCTTGGACTGGTCGGCCTGCTCGGGGTCCATCACCGCCCCGGCGTCCTTCGCGGCGTCGCGCAGCTCGTCGAGCCCGGCCGCCCCTTTTTCCAGCCAGGGAAGCATGGACTTCATCCCGAGCGAGTCCGCCGCCCGTAACCGGTCCGCGGCGACGGGGATGCCCTTGATCTTCTCGGCGATCTTGTCCAGCTGCTCATCGATGGGAAGATTGAGGAGGTCCCGGCCTTTGAGCCCGCGGAGCCCCTCGATCAGCTCGTCGTTGCTGTCCGCGGCGTGGCTGATCCGTTCCTCGAGGCTGCCGATGGTGTCGCCGAACTGGTCGAGGCCGACACCGGCCCGCTCGAACCCGAACGCGAGGGCCGAGACGCTCTCGGTCGTGGAGCCGAACCGCTTGGCGAGTGTCTGGATCTGGTCGCCGCGGGAGACCGCGTCGGTGAACACCTTGCCGATCGGGGCCAGGACGCCCGCGCCCGCGCCGGCCATTGTCGCGCCGACCTTGGTCATCGCGCCGCCCCACGACTGCAACCGCTTCTTAGCGCTGTCGAGGCCGCGCGTGAGCATGTTGTCCTGGAGGAACAGCTCGACGAACGCGGCCCCCGCTCGGATCGCCCCGCTCCCGGCAGCCATGACGTCTCCCCACGAGGTGCGAGCGCTTGTACCTCACGCCAGTCCGACCAGCGCCTGGCGCAACAGCGCGATCCCGCCCGCCGTCTCGCGCCGGAGGGTCTCTTCGGACTTCGGCCGCGGCGGGGGCTTGGGCGGACGGAAGTCTTCCGGGATGAGGTCGAACGGGTCCTCCCCTTCGAACACCCGGGCGGCCACCATCACCGCCAGCCCGGCGACCCGGGTCCACTCCCCGCGGACCCGTCCGTCGGCGGCCCAGACGAGTTCCCGGAGGGTCCGGGAGCTGCCGTCGATCCCGGTGACGCCGGCGAGCTCCCAGCCGGTCCGTCGGAGCCAGCCAGGATCGTTTCGAGGCTGGTCAGGGCCCTCGCCATCACCCGGTCCATCGCCCCCGTCCGTAGCTCGGCGAACCGTTTTGCGAGCGGCGGGGGCTGGGAAAAATCCACGATGGCTTCCTCGATCGCCCCGGCCGCGTCGAACAGGGCCTGGCCGTCGAACCGGCGGGCGAACTGCTCGGGCGTAATGCCCGCGGCGGCCGCCTCCCGCTCGCACAGCTGCCACAGGACCTGGCCGTACCGCCGGCGGTCCTCCGCGATCGCGGCGAGCAACTTGAAATCCTTGGCGACCGCCTCGACGTCGAGGCCCGCGGCCTGCAGCTCGTCCAGGTCCCCGAGCGTGATCCGCAGCTTCCAGGTCTTGCCGTCGGCGTCCACGAACGCGGCCATAGGTCCTCACTTGATCAGGTTGCGGAGGTCGCCTTTCACCTTGTCCAGCTCGACCGCGAACGCCGGCCCCATGAACGGCCGCGGGCGGATCCGGACGGTCCGGGTGGCCGTGCCCCCGCGGAGCCGCTCGCGGAGCGTCGCCGTCCCGCCCTCCTCCAGCGACCGCGGGGCCCCGGTCGCGGACCCCGCCACCGTCGGCCCGACCACGACGCTCCGCGCTGTCGGGTCGTACCCGAAGAAGATGTACTTCTTGAGGACGTTCGTGTGGGAGCTGGGCGGTTGGCCGGGGGCGGACGGGGCCTTCCGCTTGCGGATGCTCGTCTTCGCCCGCTGCCGCACGAACGCCCCGGCCTTCGAGAGGATCTTCCGCTCGGCCGGCGGGACCTTCTTCATCACGGCGGCGGAGTCGAAGAAGGTCTGCCGGACCCGCGCCAGGTCAAAGGCCATGTCAGGCGCTCATCGCGGTGTAGGTGATCGAGCTGGCCCCCGCCACGGCGTCCGCGGGGGCCCCGTTGATGGGGATGCACGGCTTCAGGGTGAACGCCCGGTAGTCGAGCTTGTCCAGCCCCTCGTCCTCTTCCCACTTGAACACCTTCATGTCGCAGCGCACGCCCCGGCTCCCGTTCGTGCCGATCGGCCCGTCGAGGATGAGGACGTCGAGCGGCGCGTTCGCGATGAACGCGGCCTCCATCAGGATGTACCCGTTGGTGTCGCCGTCGTCGGACCGGATCGTCCCCTCGAACTCGATCTCCCGCATGATGGATTCGGTGAGCTTGACCGGGTACGCCCGCATGCTCGCCTCGGCCTCGGCCCGGCTCATGGCGATCTTCGCCTCGGCGACGTTGTTCATGGCGCTCCAGGTCGGCGTCGCGTAGGTACCGCCGTTGGCCGCGATGACGCCCTTGAACCCGAATTTCACCTTCGCGCCGGTGCTCATATGGTCGCTCCCGTCAGGTCGGTCGGTTCTTGCAGGACTACCCGGACCTCGGCCCAGAACGCCCGGTCCTGGATCACGATGTCGATGTCGTACACGTCCGCTTCGGCGGCCTCGTCGGGGGCCGGGAAGGCCTGGGTCACGAGCTGCCCGGCCAGGACGAGGGCCGGGTTCCGCAGCGGGTTAAAGATCATCTGCTCGACGAACCCGACCCGCGCGTCCATCCAGGCCACCGGCGGGCTGCCGGACCCGTCCGTGTACCGCTCGACGGTCAGGACGGTCACCCGGTGCTTCCGCCACAGCATGTCCCGCGAGGCCTGGGCCGGGGACTCGTACTTCGTGGGGAACACGAGCACCTGGCGGCCGGCCAGGCGGGTGTTCACGTCTTCCGCCGTCAACCCGATGTCCGGGTCGTAGACCCGGCTGACGGCACTCGGTGCGGCCGGGACCCACGCGGTCTGGATCATGCTCACGACCGAATCGCAGACGTCGAGGATCCGGGCCAGCGTGCTCACCGCCCTCCCTCCCCGACCAGGTCCGCGAGCATCCCGCCCAGCTGGGCCAGACGTCCGGCCGTGCCGGGCCGCGAGGCCGTAGCCGGGCGATCCTGCACGGCGTCGGCGTGGAACCTCGCCTTCCTTGCTGCGGTCGCCCCGTCCCCTTGCCAGTCGATGTCGTAGAGGACCTGGCCCGGCTTGAGCCCCACGCGGGTCACGACCGCCTTGGGCAGGTCCATGCTCGACACCGTCACGGCCGTCCCCGGGGCGAGCACGGTCCGCCGCACGGGCGGGACCGGCCCGCCAACCACCTCCTGAACGCTGTCGCCGTGGAACCGCTGTCTCCGCTTCACCGTCGACCCGTCGTCCTGCCACTCGACGTCGTAGGTCAGCGGGTTCAGGCCGGTCGTCAGCTCGGCCGCGACGACCACCGCGCCCGGGAGCTCGAGCCCGCTCACGGCCACCGGGCACCCGGGAGCGAGGAGGGTCAGGAGCGGCATCAGGTCACCCGCTTCGTATGGCACCGGTAGAGGGTGCGCTGCTGGTCGCTGAACCGCCACACGGGCTCGCCGTTCGAAGTCATCAGCTCGAACACCATCGGCAGGCCGGTCTGCGGGTCGAGGACGTTGGGGTCGGTGACCTGGTCGCCCTTCTGGGGGAGCGTCCGCGATCCGCCCAGGACGAGACTCGCGACCGGGACCAGGTAGTCCCGTTCGGCGGTCGAGACCGATGCCCCGGGCGTCTTCGTCTCGCGGGTGAATTCGGACGTCCCGGGCCACGCGTTCGTCAGGCCCACCGACTGGCCGGTCGAGGCCCGGCTGTATGTGAGCGGCAACGGCCCGGCCGCCGCGGCAGCCTGGCGGGCGAGGAGTGCCTTCATTCCCGCGGCGAGAAGGCCCATCGGTCAACCTTCCGCGGAGGCGGGTGGCACCGGGACCTTGCCGATCATGTGCCGCAGGTCGGCCGCGTGCTGGTAGACCAGCCGTCTCGGGGGGCCGAGACCGGCCCCCTTCAGGAGCGCCGCGGTGATCTCGTCGTGAGGCGGCGGGACGAGCTGGCACACGGCCACCACGTCCCCCGCGGTCACGCATGCCAGCGCTTCCGGGGTATCCGGCAGCGGGGCGAGGGTCGCCTTTAACTTGTCCAGCGCGGTCACGGTCTGCTCCTCGCCGATACCCGGGGCTTAGATCCCTTGGTCAGTTCGATCCGGTGACGGTCGCCGACTGGAGTTTCACGTCCCCGGCCGCCCCGGTCGTGTAGCTCGACCCGGTGATGACGATGCTGATCGGGGCGTTCTCGGGCAGGGTCAGGGGCTGGCCGGGCTGGGCCCCGCCGTGGGTCGCCCCGAGGATGGCGAACACCATCCCGGTCATCTGTGTGTTCGATCCGGGCGCCCCGTACTTCGTGAGCTGGGCCCCGCCCTGGAACGCGACGTTGTTGTTCGTCGCCGTCCAGGTCCCGGAGTCGCAGATCGGGGTCCCGGCCGTGACCGTCCCGCCCGAGATGATCCCGTTGGTGACGACCTGGCCGGCCATCGTCGGGTTGACGAACAGCTTGAACCGCTTGTTGTTGGCGGTCCCCCCGGTCTGCCCGGAGAAGGCGATCGTGATCTGACGGAAGGCCACATCCAACACGCTGGCCGGGAGGACGCACCCCCAGAGGATGTCGTCGGTCAGGTCCGCCCCGTTCTGGGCGATCGGGTTCCCGGCCCCGACGGCGAGGTTGCCCTCGGTCCGGAAGGTGGCGAGGGCGGCCGAGAGCAGGGCCGACCCGAACAGGGTGAGGGCGTTCGACGCCTCGACCCGGCGGTCCGGCTCGTGCAAGACGAAGCACGGCCCGGCCGCCCCGGTCGGCCCGCCGTCGGATACCAGCCCGGCCGGCCCCGTGACGATCCACCCGAACGGGACCACGCCGGGCGTGCCGGCGACGCTCGTCACCTGCTGGGTGGCCGGGTTCCAGTAGCAATAGGTCCCGTTCCCGTAGGCCGCGTCCGCGGCGACCTGGTAGATCCCGCCGACGTACAGGTTGCCCTGGGTGATCGCGAGCCCGATCCCCACCGGGTTGTCCACGTCCGCGATGAACGTCAGGTCGTTCTGGACGATCACGTCGCCCGCGTTGTAAGCCACGGCGGGGAACGTCTGGACCCCCCACCGCGGGCCGCAAATGTACTTCGCCATCATGACCGGGACTCCCTCTGACGTCTGATCTCTTAGCGCTGCCGAGGTACGAGCGCTCGTACCTCCACCCTCTTGATCCGGATCACGCGCCCGGCGACTTGACTCCCGCCCTCGGGTTCTGCATCGCCGCGCCGTAGTCGTGGAACCCGCGGATATCGATCCCGAGTTCGTTAAAGTTGGCCTGGGCGGTCTGGACGGTCGGCGTCTCCTGGCCGTTGAGGAACGCCATCTCGATCGAGGACAGGCCGGTCAGTTGCGGGTTGGCGAACAGGTACCACGCCAAGGCCGAGAAGCCCGTGTACAGCGGGTTCTGGAGGTACGGCACCTTGACCGGTTTGAACCTCCCCTTGAAGGCGTTTTCCTGCGGCTGCTTGGCCGCGGTCGCCCCGCCGTACACGATGAACTGCGAGTTCATCAGGCTCACCGCCTGGGAGTCCAGGGCCGGCGGGTAGATGAGGATCGCCGGCTCGACGCCCAGGGGCTGGCCGTTCGCTTTCACCTGCATGTCGAACAGGGTCACCGCGGCCTGCAGCCCGTCGACCGAGAGGGCCGACCCGGCCCCGGCCGCGACCAGGTTCGACTGGATCGCCCCGCCCCCGAGCGCGTTCGGGGCCGTGTTCCGGTTGAAGTAGAACGCGTTGCCGTCGGTCCAGTTCGGCGGGTTGAGGAAGAGCGTCCAGAACAGCTTGGAGATCGAATCCGAACACCCCACGCCGAGGAGCATCGGGACCGTGGTGAGGCCGCTGATGTCGTCGTTGATGATCATTTGCCGCGAGATCTTGAGCATCCGGGCAAACGTGTCGATCTGGTTCGCGTAGGGCTCATCGGTGAGCGCGGCGGACTGGATCTGCCCGTCGGCGTTCAGCTTCAGGAACAGCATGTCCCCGGTCACGTTGATCGACTTGGTCGGCTTGAAGTCCTTGACCGGCCGGGTGGTGCAGACCTCTTTCCAGGCCATGTTGGCGTTGAGGTACCCGGTCAGCAGGAACTTGTTGAGCACGTTGGCCAACAGGTTCTGGATCGAGATCGTGCTCCCGCCGTCGGCGCGGATGTCCCGCGACCGGAAGGCGCACTGCAACACCTCCTCGATGTTGCCGACGCCGATCCGGGTGTCGCCCTTGTACCCCCCGCCCCGGGCCGCGATCGTCAGGACCTGGTGCAGGTCGATGCCGCCCTTGTAGAGCTTCCGGGCCGAGTCGAGGACCTGCTCCGAATAGGCGGCCTTGAAATCCGACTGGACCTCCCGCTGCACTTCTTCCGGGACCCGGCGGTCGGAGGCTTCGAGCCCCTGGCCGCCCTGGTAGAAGGAGTTGTTCAGGAGCTTGGTGGCGCCGCCCAGCTGGAGGATGGCCGCCTCGATCACCGACTGGTTCCGGAGCGGATCGGACGGGCTGTACCAGTGCGGGCCAGGCTCCTGCCGGCTCCCGCGGATGGTCTCGACCCGGATCTTCTTCGCCACCTGATCAGGGGACCAGCCCGCCTTGATCGCGTGCTCGGCGAGCGGCACCTCGACCGTCTTGCGGTTGCGGGTGATCTGGATCATCAGGCCTGGGTGGGCGGCGGTGTGGCCCTGGATCCCCGCGATCCGCGCCTGCTCGGCCCGGATGGCTTTGATGTCCCGCCGGCCGGCCGCCTTCGTGTCCGAGGGCGCATCGTCGTCGTCGTCGTCCTCGTCCGAGGCCTCGGTGTCCTTCCCCTTGTCCGTGTCCTCGTCCTCCTCGTCCTCGTCCTCGTCGTCCTGCTCGTCGTACTCGGCCCGGAGCTTGGCCTTCATCTTGTCCGTCATGTCGGCCGTGTCGCCGTACCCCTCGGCCTCGCACCACTTGTTGAAGTCGGTGTCCGCGGCCTCGGTGTCCTTGGTCTTGTCCTCGTCCTCGTCCGCGGCGCGGATCCGCCGGCCGGACACGGCCCGCTTCCCGCCCTTCGCTCCGCCCGCGATCCTCTTACCGTTCTTGACCCTCTTCATGGTCTTCCCCTGGTTCGCGGCGACGAGCGCCGACGTTTGGTCATCCGCCCCGATCACCACAAACGAGACTTCCCGCAATTTGGTCTTCCGCACGACGTTGACCGGCCCCTCGAACTCCCGACCGTTGACGTTGACCGTCAGGCCGTCGCCGATGAACTCCGTCTTCAGCGACTTGGCCCCGATCGACATTTGCCACTTCAGCCCGTCGTCCGCGAGCTGGATGATGTCTTTCGCGGCCGGCCGGTTCTCGAAGAAGGTCCCAGTCAGCCGGAGCTTTCCGCCCTCGATCGCGGCTGTCTTCGACTGGGCGACCACGTACTCCCGGACCGGGCGGTCGGAACTCCAGCCGGGCCCGTGGTTGTCCAGGACCGGGAACACCTCATCGCCGAGGTCGAACCCCTCCAGGTCGCACACCACGGGGTATCCCCACCCCATCGCGGACTGGTCGAGCGGGCCGCCCGTGTAGGCGATCACGTCGAACGTCCGCGGCTTCTTCTTGCCGTTCGCGCCCGGGGCCTCGGCCGCGCGGATCGTGACGGTCCCGACGATCCCCAGCTCGTCCGGGTCAGACTTCGACGGGGACTTTGGCACGGCGCCGCGCCTCCGTTTTGGTTCCGGCCCGGCCATACTTCTCGTGCGTCTTGCGCGAGTAGTAGGTGTCGTGGGCCCCGGCGTGTTCCTTCTTCCGCTCCTCGTACCCGGCCTTCTCGGCGGTCTCGGCCTCCTGGTCGAGCTGGTCCAGCTCGGCCTGGTGGCGGGCGTCGCGGTCGGCCTGGGCCTTCTCGAACTCCTCCTGCCTGGCGTCGGCGGCGGCGGACCGCTTCTGGTCGAGGGCCTCGTCCTCGGCATCGCGCCCGGACTGCCCCTTCTCGTCCGCTTCGTCCCGCGTCTGCTGCCGGGCGTCGTCGTCGTCGGACCGCTTGTTCTCGACGACCTCCCAGGCGTCGTCCTCCTGCTGTCGCTTCGCCTCCCGGTCGGCGTCTTCCTTGTCCCGTTGGGCCTGCCGCCCCTCGTCTTCCGTGTCGCGGGCCTCGGTGGTGTCGTTCGAGACGTCTTCCTGCAGCTTCTGCTCGGCCGCGTACCGGGCGTCGTATTTGGCCTGCGCCTCCTGGTCCTGCTGGTCGTACTTCTCGTCGACCCCCTCGCGCTCCTCGTCGTGCTTGGCCTCCAGCTCGTCGCGGTGGTCCCCGCGGTCGTCCTCGGCGACCCCGTCCTTGTCGAGCTGCTTTTCGAGGTCCGCTTTTTCCTGCTCCTGCCGCGCGGCCAGGTCCTTGTGCTCGGCCGCCCGGTCCTGTTTGATCTGCTTGTCCGCGGCCTCCACCTCGTCGTTCATTGCCTCTTCTTCGGCCTTGGCCCGTTTCTCCTCGGCCGCGTCTTCCCGGGTCCGCTGGCGTTCGGTGTCCTTGTCCTCGCGCTCGCGGGTCTTTTTGGTGTCGGCGTCCTCGCGCTCGCGGGCTTTCTCCGCTGCCTCCCGCTCCTTGTCCTCTTTGGCCCGCTGCCGCTCCGTGTCCTGGTCTTCCTTGGCGCGGGTCTTTTTGGTGTCGGCGTCCTCGCGGTCACGAGCCTTCCCGATGGCCTTGTCTTCCGTCTCGGCCGAGGTGGTCGCGTGTTCCTCGATCTTCTGGTGGGCCTTTTCGTGTTCGTCGTTCTCGGCCTGGTGGCGATGCTCGGCGTCGGCCCGCTTGTCCTCGTGCTTCTCGTCCGCGGCCGCGTCCTGGTCGGACCACCGGTCGTGATGCTCGGCGTGGTCGTCGTGGCCTTTGCCCCCGGCCGACCCGCCCCCGCTGCCGAACTTGCCGTCCGCGGCGTGCTCCACGCCGTTGTCGTCCTTGCCGGCGCGGATGAGCCGGCCGGTCGCGTCCACGTGGAAGCGGGCCTTCGTGTCCGTCGGGGGCGGTGACCCGGGCGGGGTTGCGGCCGGGATCTCCGGGGCCTTGTGGAGTAGGGCCTCGACCGGGATCTGGAACTCGCCGGCGAGCTTGTAGGCGTAGGCCGTTTCCTCGGCCGTCTGGCGCAGTGCGATCCGCCAGTCCTCACCCTTCTCGGCGTAGATCGCCGACAGGGTCTTGGTCCCGTTCTGCAGCTCCAACTGCTGGGCCTGCTGCTCTTCGAGCGGGTTGATGCTCTCCGCGCTGTCCCAGAACCAGCGGTGCGGGAGGTCGGCGATCGTGAGGTCGTCGGGCAGGAGGCCGGGGATCTCGACGGCCTCCTCCAGCCAGGCGGCGAGGATCTTGTCGAGGACGCACTCGACCAGGAGCTGCCGGTCGACCCGCTGCATCCGGTGATACCCGAGGTGTTCGAGCCGGCCGGACGAGTAGTTGGACCCGCTGAAGTCGCCCATCGCGATCGTCAGCGGGATCCCGAGGCACCGGCAGATTTCCCGGAGCAGGACCCGGACGAACATTTCGTACGTCGTCGCGGGCTGGGTCGCGGCCAGGCCGGTGACGTCAGTCCCCCACGGCAGGGTGGTGAGCATTCCCCGGTGGAGCTGGAGCCGTTCGAACGGTTCCGGGTCCGCCGGGTCGACGTTGGCGGGCACCTGCGTCTTCATGAACAGGGCCATGTCGGCCGCGGCCTCGGCCGCGGCCAGCACCGCCTTGGTGAACCGCCTCAGCTGGGCGAACAGGTCGAGGGCCGGGGTGAGCTCCGGGACGCCGCGGGCCTGCCCGGGCCGGTCCTTCCGGAACCAGTGGCACACGTCCCGCGGCCGCCAGCGGTCGTACTTGAGCGGGTTCAACTGCGGGATGAACAGGTCGCCCGGGTGATGCCGGAGGACGTGGTACTCGGCCGGGTTTCCCAGGCGATCCAGCACCAGGCCGTCGACCCAGAAGTAATCGGTGAACCCGGGGTCCGGGGTGGTGACCTGGTCGGATTCGATCACGACCACGTCGAGCTGCACCGCGTCCTCGACGTCGAGCGTCCGCACGTCCACGTCGGGGCTCGACGGGTCCTGGGGCTGCTGCCCGAACGTCCGCGCGAGGTTCCGGTTGGTCACGAGCAGGCCGAAGGCCTCGCCGTCCTGCACCTTGGCCTTGGCCATGAGCCGCAACTTGTCGGCCAGGCCGATCGCCCGGGCCCAGTTGTGCCAGGCGTTCTGTACTGCCCGGTTGATGCCCACGTCGCCGGAGCGGACCTGTATGCGCGGCCCCGACCCGATGAGGTCGTTGGACAGGCTGTTGGTGATGCCGCGGAAGTAGCTGTTGTTCGCGGCCTCGTACCGGCTGCGGATCTTCAGGGTCTTCCTGACCTGGAACGAGTTCGCGGCCCGGGCCGAGAGGTAATCCGTCCCCCGCCAGAGCGGTTCGTTCTCGTGGGTGGTCTCGGCCCCCTCGTACCGCCCCTGGACGTTCCGGCCCCGCTGCGGCGGGCCGGATCGCCCGCCGCCGAACACCCGCCCCAGGAGTCGTCCGAACCGACTCACTGAAAGCTCCCCGGGTTGCCGGCACAAGGGCCGGGGTGGATGGGGAGCTGGGGGGCGCCGATGAGCCGGGTGAACCGCAGGCCGCGGTGCTTGAGCCCGGCTGCCGCGCAGGCGGCCTTGAACTGGATGCCGAGGACGAGGTCGGCCACCGTACGGCCGGTCGCGGTCTGCCCGTCGTTGGACGACGTCAGTGGCTGAGTGAGAGCCGTGTCGATCGAGCTGGTGTCGGCCGGGGTATCCATCGGAGTGTCCCTCGGGGGGCCTTCACTCCACGATGGCGGGTCGCAGGCGGAAGGGAATCAGGTGGCGGGATGGAAGGCGGGGATTCGTACAGGGTCTGTACGAAGTGGGGTTCGGCAGGGGTGAGGTGCGAGCGCTCGAACCGGGCGCACCCTCGGTTCGTACCTCGATCGCACGCCCGGCGTGTAGTAGCACCGCCAGCACAGGCCATGCGGCCGGGTCATTCGTCGGGCTGAGCAAAACAGACAGAGCAGAGCACGCGCCGTCATTTTCCGTCGTTCGGAATTATGATGGGTTCGGCGGGTTGGTCATCAGCAGGGTTTGCGCCAAGGAAGGCGGAGAGCAACGCTTCGTTCCTCGCCATTGCCATCTTTACTCCCGCCTCCTGGAAGTGGGCGTTCTGTTCGGCCAGCTCTACGCACAGGGCGGCAAGAGCGTCCTCGAACGAATTGAAGCCACCGCTTTGCCATGCGGTCAGAAAGGTCTTGACGATGGGGCTTCGGTACGCCAACCGCCAGAGTTCTTCAATCGCTGTCCGTCGCCTGGACTCGTCCCGCTGGGAATGAGCCCACAGTCTGTACCATAAGTCTCGTTCGCTCGTCTTCATGTTCCGTCCCTCTTGCCCTTCTGCACCTCGGACCACTTTACCTTCTTTCGCTCGGCCTGGGGAACGGCGCCCTCCCCTGCGGCCTGGCCGGCCGACCAGCTCAGGCCCTGGACGCTCGCGGCGACGGCCGCCCCGACCAGGCAATCCCACCAGTGATTGTCGCGCCCCGGCAGGGCCTTCCATTCCTCGACGACCCGCCCCCCGCTCTGCCGGGTCACCGCGACTGGGTACTCGGCGGTGCAGTGGTCCGCGAACAACCGGTGCCCACCCGCTTGCGGCGCGTGCAGACGGAGACACCCCGCTCCCCCCTCGGCGGTGCGGAGACGCTCGGCGACGAAGGTCTTCCACCCGTTCGTATCGAACGTGACGTGCCGCCCTCGGCCGGCCGCGCCGATCGACAGTCGCCAGCCCTGGCCGGCCCGCTCCCCGGGCTTCAGCTGCCAGCTGCTCATCGGGTTCGAGCTGGCGCCGATGAACTTCCCGTGCGATGGGTACAACGTGGCGGCGAACGGCGATCGCCGGCAGAACTCGTACACCAGGTCCGTCCCGGGTCCCCAGTTCGCGTCGACCATGCACCGCTCGACCGACAGCTCCGCCCCGGTCCCCTCCTGCAAGTACCCCTTGCCGAGGATCCGCGTGGTGACCGCCTTCAGCCCGCCGTAGATCGCGGCCTCCTGCTGGCCCGCGTACTCGGGCAGATCGGTCAGGGACGGCCGGACGTCGGCCGAGCTGAAGTAGGTCCGGCGCTGGTCGGGGTACTCCCCGTAGTCGATCACGGACCCGCCGAACCGTTCATCCCAGGAGACCACCAGGTACCACAGCAGGTGAGCGCCCACGTCGACGAAGGCGGTGAGGCGGGTACACGAGCGCGGGACGATCCGGGTGGCCAGGTTGGTGACCCGGGCGGCCAGCTCGCCGGCGTCGAGCCGGTCCACCCCGACCGGCCCGCGGGACTCGGGCCGGTTCTGGTACTCGGCCATGAACGCGGCCCGGTCGCGGCAGTACAGGTGCATGGCGTGCTGGATCGCCGACACCTCCCCGTCGAGCTTGCGATCCTCCCAGCTCGCTTCCGCCCCCGCCTCCAGCTCGGCCTGGTGGGCGACGTAGTACGCATTCGATCCCGCGAAGTCCGGCGGTTCGAGCTGGGCACAGCTGCGGTAGATCTCGAAGTAGGAATCCCAGGCGATCAGGTTGGTCGGGAGCGACACCAGCATCCCGGTCCGCTCGCCCCGCCAAAACGGGTGTTTCTCGCGGTCGAGGATCTGGTCGATGAAGTCGCCCTGCTCGATCACCGTACACGGCATCACCGCGGCGATCGACTGGCCCGGGCCGGCCATGCCGAGGACGTCCGCGCTGACCAGCTGCTCGCGGTCCGTGTTCTGCAACTTGCTCCGGGCCGACTCGTGCGTCTGGGGATCGTCGAGCAGGACGAAGTCCGGGCGGATCGCCTCCCCGGTCATGAGGGTCAGGTTCGAACCGCGGATCCCCTCGCCGGTGAGCCCGGACGCGCTCACGACCGCCCCCGAGGTCGGGACCATCCCGTCGGCCCGGAGGGGCCAGTGCTTGGGCCAGTTCGGGGGCGGGGGTACGGTCGGGAAGACGATCCGGTCGGCGGTCCACTCGATCATCGTGGGCGCGTCCAGGCACGTCTGGCCGGCGGAGCGATTGGCGATACCAGCGAGACGGCGGATCGCGTGCGAGATCTCGGGGAAGTCCTCGACGAAGAGGGGCAGGAACCGGGTGTAGACCTTCAGGGCGGCCAGCGTGTCCTTGGCCTTCTCGGCGTTCGCCCCGATCACGAACACGTACCGGCGGATCGCGTAGGCCAGGGCCCACAGCGCGGCCATGCGGCACAGGGTCGTCTTGCCGCTCCCCCGCGCCATGGCGAACGCGAACAGGGCCCCGAGCAGGGCCGCTTCCTCAATGCGGGCGATCGCCGTCAGGTGATCCCTCGACCAGCCGAGGGAGAAGGCGTCGGGGTTGTAGATCTCGCAGAAGACCCGGAGCGATTCCCGCCCCCGATCGCGCCGGCCGATGTCCCCGATCGGCGGCACGGGCCCGATCTCGCGCCCCTTGGCCGACTTCTCGCGGGAGATGTCGGCCTGCTTCTCCCGGTAGGCGTCGTAGTCGTCGCCGGCCGGCGTGGAGGTGCGTTTAGCCACGGGGCAACCCTGATAGGTCGAATGGGTCGCCGTCGACGCCGGTGTACCAGAGGAACTTCAGGCCGCAATAAGGGCAGTACGAGGGTTGGTGTTCGGGGGCGTGCCGAACCCACCAAATGTTCTCGCACCGCATGCACCGGCACTGGCTCACCCGAACGTCTTCCTCGTCGTCCGCCTTCAGGCTGTGGGTGTGCTTGAGCATTCTTCACCTCATCGGCAGCTCAATCCGCCGTCGCCCGGGCCAGTTCGAGTTCCACCCTCTTATCCAGGGTCAGGGCCTGGAAGTGCCCCCACTGGGCTGCCAGAACCGTATCGACAACCTGCTTGGCCTCGTCCGGTTTCATGGCCGGGATCAGCGGGACAAGCTCGCCGAGCCTGAGCCGAATCTGCTCCCACAGCGCGATCCAGGCGTCTTGATCCGCGGTCGTCTCCGGCTCGCCGTCGCGCACTGCGGGCACCTCCTGATCAAAAAACTAACTGTGTCCCTATTTCCAGCTGTTCCCGTAGCGGCGCACAGTACAGAAGGCGCAGGAAGGACCCAAGGGAAACAAAAGAAGGCAGTTAGAATGACGATCGACCAAACAACAATCGTCACACCGACTTTCGTCGTTGTATCGTCGGTCAGCTGTTGGCCAGGCTCTCGTACCGCTCGATGGTCCGGATCCGGTGGCCGCAGTGGGTGCAGGCCTTGACCCTGACCGTACCCCCGATTCGATGGCGGGTGTATTTCACCTTGAGGCGGATGTTAGAGCAGACCGGGCAGGCCAGCCCGGCCTGCTCCTTGTAGGTCAGGTCGGTCACCTCTTCGCAGGCCGAACACCTACGGGCCCTGGTCACCTTGCCGTCTGGGTGACGGCGGAGACAAATGGTATGCAGCCGCTCCCCTCGACAGGCAGAGCAGTGGTAGCCTGCCGCACGACTCATGAGGGCCAGCGCTCTCACCAGGTGGGACGGCCAATGAGAAGATTCCCCGCGCACGGAGTGGCGGGGACGCTCCGGTCCTTGAAGTGGTCCAGATTACCCATCTTAACAACAGGTCAGCTCAGAGGAAGGACCACTTGAGAGGATTACTGGGGGGGGGTTGGCGGATTGTCCTGACCTCTTGACGAAATGAAAAGACCGGCCGGATCGTCCCGCTGTCGCCCATTCAGCGAGATCGTCCCGGCCGGTCAGAGAGCATGGTAGCTCTCACGATCTCTTGTGTCACGCAAAATCGGCTACATCGACTCCAGCTGTTGATTCAAGCAGAACCGGATGATACGGAGCTGCCTTTCGGAGAAGGCGCACGTCAGTGCGGGGCCATCGGCCTCACGAGTGAGCGCCACAATATTCTTGAGGCCCGGGTCGCCGATGTAGGTCGTCACCAGGGCCCGGACGTCCTCGATCCCTCTTCGGACGGTGTCCGCGTTCTCCCCAGTGCCGAACTCGGGGTCATAGCTGTCGCTTACGGGTCCGGGCATGGCATCTCCTAGACCGTTGGACGACTCGATGAATTCCTTCCATGCGGCCTCGGCACCTGGGTCGGCCGGATTAACTGCCGTGCCTGCCGGGGGTGTCTCGTTAAGGCGCAGTTCGAAGGACAAGTCGATGAGATCCGCGGCCAGATCGGGGTACTCGCTCAGGTACCGTTCGAGTGTGCTGCGGTCGTGGTTCGCCTCGATCGCAAACGCGTAAAGGACGGATTCTCTGTCGGGTGAGTTCTTCACGTGTTCAGTCGGCCGGTGAGAACGGACCGCTCCAGAGGGGTGAGGTCCCAGACAGCCAGGACGACGTTCATCAGAAAGGCTCCTTGGGACCGCGGTGCCGTCGTATGCGGTCGCACCGGGGACAGATCAGCCGATGAACTCCGTCGCGCTTTCGTTCCGCGACCCATCCAGCCTTTGTAGCCTTGGCCAGGATGAGAAGGTCGTCGGGACCATGGTGTTCGGGCGACGAGGCGCCACAATTCACACACAAGGTCCACCACAGCCCTTTTCCGTTCGAAAACAGGTACTCGGTGTAGGTGGTGGTCATGCCTTCGAGTCTCCCCGCTCAGACGGGTTGGAGTATCCCACCTCCACGAAATCCGGATCCCCGGGCTTGGACAGAAGGCCGAGGTCCTGGAGTTGCTGCTCGGCCGTCTTCTTCGGGGTGCGAGCGCTTGTACCTTTCTCCGGCGCCTTCTTGACCTCGACCTGGTCGCCCTTCTTGACTTCGGCCTTGATCGCGTCCAGATCGATGCCGAGCACCTTGAACAGCAGCTTGTGGCGGGTGCGATCTTCACCGGGATAGGACAGCGCTTTCGCGACGGAGAGTTCGGCGATCAGCCCGAATGCTTCCGCCCCGGTGAGATCGACCAGCTCACCGGGGCGGTCCGATCGACCCTGCCGGCGTTTACGGGCGGCAGTGACTACCTCACCCCAAAACTCATCAACAACGGACACGCAGACGGCGTGCAGGACGTCACCCCAAGGCCCACTCCCCGGGTTGACCTTAATCAGCCGTTCGGCCGCCGCGGCGGCCAGCTCCTGGCCCCGCCGGCGGACGGCGGCCCATTCCTTCTGTTCCTGCGCACGCTTGGCATCAGCGGGTGAGCGGTTCGGAGTGTTCGCCTTCACCCCGAGCTGGTGATGGTCCCGGAGGATCTTCGCCGCGGTCGCCTTGTCGACCAGCTCGTGCGGCCGGCCGGACTGGTCGACCGCGATCACGACCTGGTCGGGCTTGAGATGCTCCTTCAGCAGGGTCTGGTAAGAGCGGTTCCGGCTGTCCTCGTAGCACTTCCCGTCCAGTTCGACGTAGGGGGAGTGGTAGCTCAGCCGGTTATCCCAGCTGTTGAACAGGCCGCCGGATTGCTTGGCGGTCAACACTTTCTGCCCGGACGTGGCCGCGGCCTCGACCTGCTTCCGCTGGTGGGCTTGTTCCTTCTTCCGGTAACACGCCGGGTCGAGGCACATATCGGCCCGGATCTCCTTATAGGCCTCGTCCTCGACCGCGGCATTACCGGCGCGCTTCGGGCACCGTTCACAGCTCGTCGTTCCCTCGACCAGGTCGAGGGCCTTGCGGTCGAACGGGGCCTTCTTCAGCTCGAGCTGGAAGCACTCGGCGATGAGCGACTTGGTTTCCCTCACGGTGAGGACCTCCGCGCCGTCTTTCGGCGTCGGAGGTTTGTCGCCCGGCTTCCACCACCGTTGACCCGCGAGCACGCACTTGGCCAGGGTCTGGCAGGCTTCCTCCGCTGGCACCCGGGCGACCAGCTCGGCGACGATCCGCGGAAGCCGGCCGGAGTCGACGGCCTTGAGGACCTCGGGTACCAGTCGGACCAGCCGGGCCAGTTTGAGCATGCCGCGGACGTAGGGTAGTTTCTTACCCGTGTTCGTGGCGATCTGTTCGGGCGACTGTCCTTCCTTGACCAGCGCCTCGTAGCCAGCTGCCTCGTCGCTGATCGACAAGTCCTTGCGCTGCACGTTCTCGATCAACTGGATCACCCGGACCTGCTCGTCGGTGAGGTCCATGATGTCGACCCGGACAATGTCCCGCTTGGCGATCCGGGACGCCCGGTACCGGCATTCGCCGCAGACGATCTCGTAATGATCGACTCCGACCCATGCGCCGTGTACGAGTTGGGGGATAACACCTCCTTTCTTTGACGCGGCGATGGGTCGGACGAGCAGCCGTTCAAGCACCCCGACCTGGCGAATGCTGTCCGCCAGCGAGTCGAGGTAAAGGGGATCGAACGACTTGCGCGGGTTGGTGGGCGACGGCTTGAGCTGAGTGAGTTTCAGTTCGCAGGGCACCACCGGCGTCGTGGGCGCGACCAGGGGGGCGATCTTGAGGGCGGGGATTGAGGTGGGCGGCCGGGTCTTGCGGGCCGCCGAGCTGACTACGGTCATGGTCTCCCTTTCAGGTGTGGACCGGGCTCAACGCCTGTAGGTCAAGCCGTGGGATTCGATCTGGTGTTCAAAATTGGGGAAGTAAATCCCCACCTCGTGGAGCGGCAGTTTGTCCCCGTGACACGCGACCCACTCCGGGTTGTTGCTCACGCCGATGTAGGCCGCGACGTCCAGGGCCTCGCCCTGGACAAGAACCACGGTGATCGTTTCTGGGTCGGCGTCGGGCAACCGCTCCGACGGGTAGCCGCGGGTTTCGATGCCGATGATCAGACCGGGCATGTGTGACCCCTTCTGGTCCCGCCCCGGCTAATGCCGGTTCTTCTGGGTGTTATCCCCGGCGTCCGCCTACCATGCGGCCGAAGCCGCTCCCCGGACGGTGCCGGGGCGGGACCGGAGAGGGATCAACCGTCCTCGACCTGGTCGTCCTCGGCCGACCAGACCATCGGCAGGGCTGGCGGCCGGCCGAGGTCGAGGAGCCATTCGTCCACGTGCTGTTCGAGCGCTCGCACCTCGTCCGTCCCCTCACCCAGCGCCGCCGCGGCGAGCTGGGCGGTGCGAAGTGTCCTGACGCAATCGACGAAGGAGGGGACGTCGAGTCGGTCGAGGGGATCGACCGCCGCGGTCTGGGACCGGCTCATAGGTCACCTCCGTCCCGGGAACAGGCCCCGACCGCGGCGAGGACCTCGGCCGGGTCCCAGCCGGTGATGATGGTCAGGGCCTTCTGCCAGAGCGGATACGTGTCCGGAATCGGATCGCCTGGCAGGACCGACCGCCGGAGCCTGACCAGCTCGACCAGCACCAGGTCCGTGAGGAAGTCGACCTCGGCTTCCTCCGGGGTGCGGTCGCCGGCGGCGAGGTGGATGAGCTGGCGGGCGAGACTGTAGACCAGCCGCCGGTGCTCGAGCGCCCAGTCGGTCGCCCGGCCGTGGGTCGTCACGATGCCGGTCAGGACGATCGAGTAGCCGTTGTGGTTGAACTCGGTCGGCGGCAGACACCCCGAGAACCGGGTGGTGGGGTCGAGCGGGCCTTCTCCATCGGCGAGGAGTCGGATCATGGCCCGCACCGGGGCCGGGGCCGCGCCGAGGAGCGCGGCCCACTGCATGGATTTCACGACCGCCTTCCTTTCTGGCGGCCGGCCGCACGTGCGACCGGCTGCCGGCTGGTAGGACGGGGACCGCGGCCCGCGACCGGGTCCGAGGTGAGGACGACGTGGGCTTCGCAGGCCGGAGCCTGACGGGTGTATTCCCGCCGGCCGGTCCGCCGGTTCAGCACCGGGCAATCGACGATGTACATCGCGCGGTTGTTGCACCAGTCGCAGGTTTCTCGCTTCACTTCGATTCCTCCTTCGCGGCGGCGGCCGCGATGGCGGCCTTGTTGAGCGGGTCGGACATAATGCGCAGCTTGCCGGCGATCGTCAGCACAGCCGCGAGTAAAGCTGGCGTCGAGCGGTGGATCCTCACCAGCGCCAGGGCGAGGAGATCCTTCTCCCCCTTGGTCAGCAGAGGATCCACCGGTCCGACCTGGTCGACCTGGTCGACCAGGTCGAGGGGTTGCTTGGTGGCGGTCATTGGGACTGCCCCTCCTTCTGGGCGTGGGCGATCCATGCCGCCCCGCGGATCCGCAGATGTGACGAGATGCCGAGCTTGGCGGCCAGCTCGACGACTGCGGTCAAGAGCCCGGGCGTGTTCCTCTTCCGGTTGCCGAGGCAGAGGAGCGCCAGGGCGAGCAATTCCTTTTCGGTCGCGGTCAGGGGTTTGGGCTCGTCCCGCGGTTCGAACGGGAGCGAGGGCCGCGTCAGGACGGCCAGGAGCGTATCGACCCGCCGCTCCAGGTCCCGGCATTCCCGGACCGTGGAATGCGAGCTGGGCACGGCGGCTTTGAGCAGCTGGCGTTGCTTGACCCTCATCCGGTCGACCAGGTCGGCGAACGCGGATGCGGTCGGCTGGAGCTGTTCGAAGGCAGGGTCGGGCGTCATGCCGCACCTCCTTTCTGCACCTGGGGCGTCTTCAGGCCCGTCTGGGCCCCGGGCTTCCCGTCCAGCCAGTCGAGGATCTGCCGGTCGGTAATCGTCCACCCGTCGCCCCAGTCCCTCACCACCAGCTGCTTGAGGACCTGGTAGTTCGCCCGGGCCCGGCCGGGCAGCCCACTGGCGTCGAGGATCAGGGCCAGCGCGAGCTGGGCCGGCCCGTCGCCGGCGAACCCCCACTCGAACCCGTGGGTGTGGTTCACGACCAGCATCGACGGCCCGGGCGACAGCTCGGCCGTGTACCCGTACTCCTCGACCGTCACGAAGGTCCGGCCACCGAATCGGTACCCGCGGTAGGTCTTCATGCCGCGTCCCTCCCGGGTGGGGGGATCTCGGCGAGCCACTGGAGAATCGCGCGGTCGGTGATCGACCACTCGTCCTGCCAGTGGTTCACGAAAGCCCACTTGAAGACCTGGTAGATGGACTCACTCAACGGCGGGTTGTCGGAGGCGTCGAGCAGGAGCCCCAGCGCGAGCTGCGCCGGGCCCGACCCGCCATATCCCCAGTTGAATCCGCCGGGGCTGTGGTTGCGGACCCTTTGCGACGGGCCCGGGTCCAAGGGGCGGACCCGGCCTCGCTCCTCGACCGTGACGATCGCCCGGCCGTCGACGCGGATCCCGTGATAGGTCCTCATGACCTACCTCCCTTCCGCATGCGAATCGCCTGTTCGAGACGACCGGCCTGGAAGGCCACCGTGTGATTCTGCTCCCTGATCTCGGCGAACCAGGGGTCGTCGAGCGGGAGCTTGGCCAGCCGAGTCTGCAATTCGGCGACCTGGTCGAGGAGCTTCTTGCTCTCGATCAACACAAGATCCCGCTTCATAGCCCACCCCCTTCCACTGCCGGGGGGGTGGCGAGCTGGTCCGCCTCGGCGAGCGCGAGCAGGACCCGGTCGAGGGCCGCGTCGACGTCCGCCACGTGGGCCGTCAGAGGGACGCGCGACAGACGCAGGTCGACCAGCTTCTCCAGACCGCTGCACAGCGCCCATCCGCCTTTGGACGGGGTCGACCGCAGGGCCCTCTGCGCGGTCCGCATCCGCCGCACCAGCGCTGCCAGGGAGAGGTATTCGGCCGCGAGATCGCGGACGGGCGTCGTCGCCCCGTCCGATCCGATGATGACGTCGCGCATCATGCACCCCCTTTCGCCGGCGGGGGGTAGTCATCGATGGGCTTGACGATGTCGTCGTTGCAGGCCCGGAAGGAGTCGTAGACGAACTCCCCGTCGAGCTGCTCACTGACCCGCCGCGCGGCGTCAGCGAACCCGGGGCGGAGCAGGCCGAGGTAGGCGAGGGCCAGAAGGATGAGCCCGCGATCCTCCTCGGTCAGGACGATGGGGTACATCACCCACCCCCTTCCGTCGGCTGGTCGGCCGTGGCGAATTCGAACACGCGGATCGTGTCGCCGTGATCGTTGAGGACCGCGACGGGGTTGAGGGGGATGAGGCCGCCGCCGGAGTAGTTGCACGGGCCCGGGCCACCGTGCGGCAGTTTGGGGCTGCTGAACGGCCGGAGGTCGATGGCCTCCCTCCGTGCCCCGGCCCACCGGCCGACGCAGGAGTAAGCCACGGCCTCGACCGGGGCCCCGGCCGCCTTCCAGTCGGCCGTGCTGGCGACATGGCCGCAAGCCGGGCAGACCCACTTCCAGGCCATCTCGTCCGGACCGAACCGCCGGGCGCCTTCCTCACGCCACTCCGCCGCGGTCATCGGGGCCTTTGGGGACGGAGACGTGGGTGCGGTCTGCCTCGGCCGAGCGCACTGCGGGCAGTCGCATTCCATCCGGCAGACGTCGCCACGGTGGCCACACTTCGAGCACCTGACCGGGCCCCCGGTCAGGCGGTTCGACTGGTGGCACCAGCTACAGCTTTGCGAGGAGATCACCGGCCACCCCCTTTCAGCTTCGGGACCGGCATCTTGTCGCGGGCCTGCTGGAGTCGACCGATCGCCCACTCGATCAGCCGGCGGCCGTCGGAGATCTGCATCAGGGACTTGGCCAGGGTGGCGAGGTCGCCATCCTTTCCCCAGGCCGCGTCCAGGTCGGCGATCGCCTGGCGGAGGGAGACCTCGGCCGCGTCGATCGCGGCGAGCTTGTCCATCACCGTCGGGGCCGGCTGGTGCTGACCCCGGTTTGGGAGCGCACACATCTACGCACCCCCTTTCCGCGGCAGTGCGGGCGGGAGGATCAGCGGACGGGATGGGGCGGGGATCGGACCGGGGAAGGGGAGGACGTCGGCCGGGCCGTCGTCGGGGGAGGTGGTGTCGGGGTCGCCGAGCTGGGGCGTGGGGAAGGGATCACCTGGCTTCCAGGTGACCGTTTCGAGCTGGTCCGGGAGGACCCGCCAGATCCGGGCCATCTGGGCACGGGGGTCGAACGGAGGGGTTCGCAGGGCCGCATGCCGGGCCCCGTGCTTGTTGTCGTCCTCGCAGATGCCGACGCGGAACGCGGCGCTTCGAACCTCGGTCCGGATCACGGTAAAGACATGGCCTTCGAAGCCCGCACGGAAGGCGGGCAGATTCACCATCGTCTCAGGACTGAACCAGATGACCGGCGTCCATTGCGTTCCGTCGAGGTACAGGATCGCGGGGGCATAGGCGACTAAGTAGCAGGTCGGGTTACGGCGGCAGGTGGCGCAGCCGTGGAGGAGGTGAGGAACATGCTGTCGGTCGTCCCAGTGGACCTGGGTGTACCATCTCGGACCGATCGGCCGGAGGTACGACGTCTTCAGGGTGTTGTTGTAAATGCGGAACTTGGGTGCGTGCGTGATTGCACGCCCCCGATCTAAGGGGAGCATGAGAAGTGCCGTTGCACTGCTGGGCTGTCGGCCGCACCCAGGCCACCTCTTCGTGAGATGGTTGCACCCTGAATGCGTTTCGTACGCCTTCAACTTCGCAGTGGGGCCAAGTGTAATCGACCGATTGGCGGGCTGCAAACTGAACAGGCGCGCGCCGTGGGGAGGATTTCCGAATCCGCCGGTTTCGTCTCAAAAAGGCGCGCCCTTTGCTTCGCGTGCGCACGTGCGCGCGCACCCACGATTGGCTCTTGAGAAGAGTAGGAAACGGGCTTCTACCCCTACCCCTACCCCTACCCCTACCCACACCGATTTATCTCACCGGGAACTCAAGCGCTAATACGGCGCGAGGATAGGTAGAGGCAAGGCGCGCGCACGTTCAAAACCGGCAAAAAAAATCAGAACCCCGAGAGTTAGAAGAAAAAAACCACGAGCTCATGCCGGAACCTGGCGCCTTACAGGCGCCCGGCGCGGACCGGGTGGCGATGACGAAGGGCGAGGGTAGAATGGCCCCCACCTTCCCGCGGAACGGTGCAGGGACGCCGACGGCTGCAGGGACGCAGCCCATGAAGGCGACCGGAGCTGGTCGGCACACTGCCCCCCACGTGGGGGCAGCTGTGTTTCAGGCCGGTCACCGGCGGGCCTAGGCATCATGGGCGAGTGATCGAAAACGGCTTGTTGCCCCTGCTCGTATCGCCGGCCGTGCAGATGAAGTAAACAATCACCTCTTCGCCATCCTTCGCTTTGGGAAGGTCAAATCCTTTCGGGATCTCCAAGCCCAACAGGAGTTCGGCTTCGTTTTTGGGGTCCTTTCCCTTGAAAGGAACCCCCACGTCACCCGCTCTCCTGTGAAGCGGAGTCAGCCCAGGTCGATCGATGTAAGCCAGCCTGAATGCAAGGGTCTTTCCCTTGTATTTCGCGGTGTGGTCGATGAAATCGGAGATCAGATCGTTTTGAACCCGCAGAGACTGTGCGTTCCGAACGGCCAAGATCGCCGCTTGAAGTTTCGCTTGTTCTCCCGGGTCCTTCGTCTGGGCGAGGGCCTTTTCCAAAACCTGGGTGGCTTCTTCGATCGCTTTATCTGCGGGAGTTTTCGCCGGCTGAGTGAAGGCTCGATCGACGACCGCAGCCGACAAGACCAGGACCAGTGCGAAGCGGAGTAGGGACGTTCCCATCACACCCCTCGTGGTATCCGGCCAAGAAATGAAAAAAGCCCCCGCCGCAGGTACGAAGCTACGGCGGGGGCTTGTCTCGGTAACCAGGTGCAAACCAGCTACCGAAACGGTGGTGCGCTCCCCCAGAATGATACCAGGGGTTCGAACCTTTGCCATACCGTCGCGAGCGGCATGGCAGTCGGGCCGGCGGGATTTGAACCCACGACCTCTTGCACCCCAAGCAAGCGCGCTAGCCAAGCTGCGCTACGGCCCGTGCTCTCGACAACTGCTTTGTAACCAATCCCCCCCCACCCGGCAACTGTGTTTGCCCCGACCGCCCCGGACCCGCTAAAGCCCGCTCCCTTGAATCCGCACCCGCGGCCCGTTAGCCTCAACTGGAGACCCGTTTCCACCGCCGGCCCACGGCCCGACCCCGGCCAACACAACCCGCCCGGCGGCGTTGAACCTGATAAATACCTTTCGCCGCAACACACTGGGGGACTGATGCCACTCTTCCGCCCCGCCTCCTGGACGCTCCTCGCTGCCACCGGGTTCGCACTCGTCGCCGGGTCGACGTCCGCACCCGCCCGCCAGCCGGCCAATAACGACCTCCCGAGACAGCCACCCGCCTACCGCGAAGTCTCGGTCCTCAAGACAGCCAGGGGCCTCAGCGACCAGAAAAAAGCCAAAGAAGCCTTCGCCGCGTTCGCCCAGTACAACGCCGAATACATCAGCCACCCCAGGGTCTACACCGCCCCGCAGGAGTTCCGCCCCGAACCGGCCCCGCCCGGGTCCCCGCCGCCCCCGAGCACCGCCGACGCCCTCATTACGGAACTCAACCGACACATCCTCGTCCCCTTCCCGATCCAGCAGTCCGGGCCGATCGTTACCCAAGACGAGGCCGACTACATCCGGGAACTCGGGGCAGCGCTAGACGTCGCCCTCAAGGATGTGATCGAAAAGAATCCCGAACGGGTCGTCCGGGTCAACGCCACCCGGATGCTCGCTGCCGCCTGCCGGTCCGGCGCCACCGCCCACTACCCCACCGTCACCGGCCTGATCACTAACCCGGCCAACCCCCCGGAAGTCAAGTACTACGCCCTCCAGGCCGCGGCCAACCTGCTCGCCGCCTACGACCTCAACGACTACCGCTCCCGCAAACACAGCAACAAGCCGAAAGAAGTCGCCGCCCTGATCGCCGCCGTCCAGGACGCCATCCTGAACCCCGACGCCCTCGTCCCCGCACCCGCCGGAGCTGCCCTCCCGCCGGACCAATTGCAGGTGCGCGGGTTCATCCGCCGGCAGGCCGTTCGGGCCCTCGCCCAGGTCCGGTTCGCCGAGTTCAAGGTGCCCGACGGGCCGACCCTGTACCCCGCGTTCACCCTCGCCCAGGTGGCCGTGTCCGACCCGGTCCTCGCCCCCCCCCCCGCCGAGGCCGAGATCGCCGAGGCGGTCATCGGGATCTGCAACATGACGCCCCCCCGCGGCCAGGCGGCGCAGCCTTACGCCTACGCGATGGCCGACGCCATCGCCACCGGGCTCATCACCTTCGCCACCCCCCGGGCGGCCAGCCCCGCGGACAAGTCCCTACCGTGGCGCGGCTACGCCGCCAGGCTGAACGACGCCCTGAAGCTCTGGCGGGGCCTCTTTGATGCGAATTTCGACCCGGCCAGGCCGACCGGCTTCGCCCCGGGCGTTGCCCCGAAGCCCGTCGAGGACCTCGCGGCCCAGGCCGAGTCCCGGGTCCTGTCCCCGATGGACGGCGCCGGCCCCATCGACGTCAAAGGGCTCCGGCTCTTCCGCGACGACAAGAACATCCGGGGGGACTCGAAGTGGACCCTTACCCCGTTCGGCGATAACCCCAAATTGGTGATCCCGAAGAAGAATTGACGCTCCCCGGGCCGGACAGCCCGCGGTAATCACCCGCTTCCACTGGATCGTCCCTTGCGCCGAGGACAGCCGTTGTCCCGCCGTCGGCGGGGCGACCCCCGAAGCGAACGAGCCCGGCCGAGAATATCTCGGCCGGGCTCGTTCGCTTCGGGAGGAGGTGTCGAGCCTCCAGATCCGAAAGCCTGGTGAAAAACACGGGCTCATGATGCGGTCGGGGTGGTGGCAGGCAACCCGAGCAGCACGCGGACCGCCCCTGGGACCGCGACCTTGAGATTGCTCACCCACTGGAACACGGCCACGTACAGGTGAAGGTAATGCTTGCTCCCCCCGCGGAACGGTCGGGGAAGGTTCGGAGGGCGGCCCACAGTCCTTCGAGGGTGTTGTCATGCACCTCCCGGACCCCATCCCCGTCGTCGTCCCGGGCCCACTCCCGTTGGCCCGGGGAGTGGTTCACCGTGGCATGCTCCCGACCCGCCGCGGGCACCCGGGCGTACCCCGACCATTCATCCGTGTATACGGTCGACCACGCGATCGTATGGTCTGTCACGGACCCGGTCAGTGTCTCTTGGTCCGTTCGTTCGACGACCTCCAGGACGACTTCCCCGGTCGCTCGGCTGACGATCCCGACCACCGGCGGGCGGTCGTTGGCGAAGTTCCCGTGCCCCCGCCGCTTGTTCGCCCGGCGGCGGGGTGGGTCGTCCGGGTCCGCATGCGGGACCCCTTTTCCCCCCGCATTCTGGAACATCTCATCGGCTTCGGTCTCCGTCCCGGGGACCGCCCCGACCCGCGGCCACCGCGGCCAACCCCTGGAGCCGGTGCCGGAGGTACAACAGGTGCATCCGGTCGCACCCGAGTTCGCGGGCCAGCCGGAGCGCCCCGGATGCCGGATCCGGATCGGGTATTCGCCCGACCAAGCCAGGTCCGTGCTGTGTTGAAAGGCTCGCGTGGCGGCCCGCCAGCAACCGAGGGTTTCAACCGAGCACCATGTCTACCCAGAGCCGTGGACATGCCACCCAGACCAAGGTATTCGCCCGACCGATCTCAGTCATGTCCACCCCAAGCCGTGGACACGCCACCCTGACCAATGGGACTGTCTCAGTGGGTTCGTGTATCAGGCATCCGGTAGGTGTAAAGCGACCAGCAGAATGACGAATACACGAGGGACAAGTCGTCTTGTCGGGCACGCTCTGCGTGCGGGTTCGCTAACAAAAACCGGCACCCCGAGCGTGCCCGACGAAGCGTGCGGAACGAATCGCGGGTCTGCTTCTTCCTATCGCCCGCCTCATTGTCGGACGCCAGCATGTCGCCCGCCCCTCCTCCATCAAGCGAATCCGGGCGGAGCTCGGCAAGGAGGAGCCCACTGGGGCGTGGTCGAGGAGAAGGGTCGGGAGTTGGTGTGGGTCGGAAAGCTGTTCGGCCTGAACGCCCCGCCGGTAGGGGCCCGCGCGGCCTGGGACGAGATCACCACCCTTCATCCCGGCCGGGCGACCGTACTAGTCGACTCGGCCGTCCGAAAGGATCAGGAGGAAGCAGTCCTTACCGCCCGCCGGATCACCCAGATGTGCTCGACCGCCACCGGGACCACTGGAAAGACCGAGTCCTCCGGGTTCTCTACCCCGTGGAAGGTGTGGCACAGAACCTCGAGTCCCCGAACTCGAAACCCGGTTACCCGCCGGGATGAGAAGCCGCGGATCAGCTCCACGCCCTCGACACCCGGGCCGATAATCGGGGTAGAATACACCGAACCATCGGCCAGGAAGTTGTGGAGGGCGTGCGGATGTCTGGCGTTCGGTATTGCGCGGTGCCTCTCCTGTTGGCGGTCGCGGCCGTGTCGGGGGCAGCCCCGGATACTCTCCCGACAGCCAAGCCCTTACTCCCCGTCCGCGTCGAGCGGGGGATCACCTATTCGGCCGCCGGGGGCGAAAAGCTCCTGCTCGACGTCGCGACCCCGGCGGGCGGCGGACCGTACCCGGCCGTCCTTCTCCTGCACGGCGGGGCGTGGCGGGGCGGGAGCCGTACCGACCTGTCCCGGGCGGGCAAGGACAAGGACGGGAAGCCGACCCCGAGCGTGATCGAGACGGTCGCCGCACACGGGTACGTCGCCGCCACGGCCGCCTACCGGCTCGCGCCGAAGCACATATTCCCGGCCCAGATCGAAGACGCCCGGACGGCCGTCCGGTTCCTCCGGGCGAACGCCGGGAAGTATAGCCTCGACCCGGACAAGGTCGGGGCCATCGGGTTCTCCGCCGGCGCCCATCTCGCCCTGCTGCTCGGCACGGCCGACAGGTCCGCCGAGTCCGACGGCGCCGAGTACCCCGAACAGTCCGGCCGCGTGACGTGCGTGGTCAGCTTCTTCGGCCCGACCGACCTGAGCCTCTACGCCGCCAGCCCGGGGCTCGAAGATGCGTACATGGTCCCGCTGCTCGGGAAGGAGTGTAAGACCGATCCGGCAGTCTACAAGCGGGCCTCGCCCATCGAATGCGTGACCAAGGACGACCCGCCGGTCCTCATGATCCACGGGACGGCCGACGTGATCGTCCCGGTGATCCACTCGGAGCGGATGCTGAAGAAACTCCAGGACGCCGGGGTGACCGCGGAACTCATCACGGTGAAGGGCGGGGGGCATGGGTGGACCGGACCGGTGGTGGCGAAGACCACCGCGGACGCGGTCCGGTTCCTCGACGAGCACCTGAAGGGGAAGAAATGACCGGAAGTCTCCGGCGAGCGGGAGGCATGAGCTCACCGAGTGACCCCGACCCCGATCGTAACTCGAGGCCCGAACTCGGGGGGCTTATGCCCCCCGCTCGCCTTTTCTTCTTCGTCGTCGTTGTCGCCGCCCTCGTCTTGCCCGTCTTCGCCCACGGGTGTCACGGGGACGACGTGGATCACGAGCCGGGGTTCACCCCGCCGGCGACCCACCCCGAACCGGAACTCCGCCCATGATCCGCATCATTCCTCCCGTCGTTCTGGCTGCCGTCCTGGCCGCCGGGGTGGCGGCCGTCCCAACGGCCGCCCCGGCCTGCGCCCCGGCCCCGCCGTCCGGGGAGCGGGTGGACATCGCCGCCGAGACCGCTCTCATCATCTGGGACGAGGCGAACAAGACCGAGCATTTCATCCGCCGGGCCACCTTCCAAAGTACCGCGTACGACTTCGGGTTCCTCGTCCCCACCCCGCACCGACCGGACCTGGGTGTGGCGAGCGACGAGGTGTTCGACCACCTCGCCCGGGTCACCGCCCCGAAGGTCGAATACCACACCCGGACGCCCTCGCCCGGGTGCGGCGGGGCGGCGAGGGGGGAGAAGTCCGCCGAGGAATCTCCGGCCGGGGCGACCGGGGTGGTGGTGCTGGAACAGAAGCGGGTCGGGGACCACGACACGGTGGTGGTGGCGTTCCAGCGGGGCAAGGCCGACGACCCGGTGGCCGGGGCGGGGGAGCTGGCCGCGTGGTTGCAGCGTCACGGGTACGGGTTCGGCGACAACCTGAAGGCGTGGCTCGTCCCGTATGTACGGGACAACTGGGTCGTGACCGCGTTCCGGATTGCCGGGCAAAAGCCGGGACCGGACGGCCCGGGGCCGGCGCCGGCCTCGACGAAGCGGCCGGGCGCTGCGGCCGGCCCCGGCACGGGCGGCAGGACCGGGCTGCGGGCCACCCCGGTCCGGATGTCGTTCCGGACCGCCCGCCCGTTCTACCCCTACCGCGAGCCCGCCGACCAGCGGGACGATCAGGCGAAGTCCGTACCCCGGTCGTTGCGGGTCTACGTCGTCGCCGACAAGCGGGTCGGGGGTACGCTCGGCGACGGGGCGGTGACCTGGCCCGGCCGAACGCTCTGGGCGGACCAGCTCTCGCCCGACGAGCGGCAGGCTGTAACGGCAGACGCGAAACTTCCCGCCGGGCTGCCGGCCGGGCAGCTGTGGCTGACCGAGTTCGAAGACCACTCGACCCCACGGCCGGGCACGGACGAGGTGTACTTCGCTCCGTCCGCGGACCAATCCCCGGTCGCCCGCTCCCCGATCATCCATTACACCGACGACTGGACCCCGTGGTATGTTGGCCTGGTCGGCTGCTGCGGGCTGCCCGCAATCCTGCTCTTGGTCGGCGGGGTTGTGGTGTGGCAGCTGGCCCGGCAGCGCTGAGACTTGACCAGCTAAACACAAATAGAATTGTGAGTAACTAATCGCATAAATTGTCGATATAATTATTATTGATTAGTGATGGCGCAATTCACACATGAAGGATAGCTCCTTGTCCCGGTCCGCCGTCGCAAGGAGACCGGCTGCTCACTTGTAACCCCCTCTGGTCATCGGCGGGCTGCCGGTGAGGGCCTGTCCGGGCCACATGTCCATTTGCGCAACCGACCGGGCTCGGGCGGAGAAGCGTAGCCCCGCCTCAATGCGGCGCTCATCGACGTCTCAAGCGAGCTATCGATATCAACAAACGTATAGTTAACGAGAGTTAATCACCGCCGGCTCAGTCGCCCGAGTCGCGTACGCGGTTCGGAAACCCGCAAATCTTAACCAATCTTAACAAATTAACTTGGTTGTTTTGCCGAAAGGCGTGTGTGGTTCAGGGGTTCTGGAGACGTTGTGGGAAGTGTGCAAATGGGCTCGGGCGGGTGGTATTGCCACCCTGTGGGGACGGGATCTCTGTTACCGGTTTCAGGGGAAAACGGACCACCCGCTCGCGCGCCCGACGGGGTACGCCGATGTCATTTCGACACCGGCACCCGGAGGTCCGAGATCGGCGGGTTACGGCTTCGGGATCGGGATCGGGAGGATGTTGTCCCCGAACAGCTTCTGTCCGGTGCCGACCAGCTGCTGCTGCGCCTGGTCCTTGCTCAGGTTGAACGTCAGGTTCGACAACACCCGCCGGGTTTCGAGCAGCGCGGGGTCGTTCGGCCCGTCGAACTGGCCGACGGTGACAATGCTCCCGCTGCGGGTGTGCAGGACGAACGCCTCCAGCATCCACAGCTGCCCGCCCGGTCCCTTCATCTCGCGGAGCGCCTTCGCCAGGGCCTCCGCCTGCTCGGCCCCGGCCCGCAATACGTCCCCCCCCTTCCCGAACGAGAGCTTCCGCATCATCGAGCTGTCTTCGTCCTTCGACTGGAACGTGACCGGGGCGGAGAACGACTTCACCCCGAGCGTCCAGTTCCGGGTCGCCTTCAGCAGGCTGTACGGACGGCCCTCGTTCAACCGGACCACGAACGGGTCGAGCCCGGTCGACTGCGCGGGGGCCGACTTCGGGGCGGCCGGGTTCTTCACCATCATCGCCTGGCCGAACGGGTTCAGGAAGGTCTTCTCGATGACCTGCTTGCCATCCGGTCCGGTCCCGGCGAGCGCTCCGCCGTCCATCAGCCTGACATCTTGCGGGGCCGGCCACTTCTTCACCACGGCCAGCGCCTTCACCGCCTCGTCCTCGGTCGCGAACGGGCCGGTCAGGACGCCGATCTGGTCCCGATACCGGAACGTCTGGAACCGGACCCGGGTGTCCGGCTCGAGGAATTCCATCCCCTGCAGCTGACTCTTCTGCCGGTAACCATCCAGCGAGGCGGCGAAGGCACTGGCCCGCTGCCGGGCCGTCGCCATGGCCACCGCCTCGGCCCGCTTCTCCTCTGAAATGTGTTCGTACAGGTAAACTCGCGCCCGGTGGGTCAGCTGGACATAGTTCGCGAGGCCCTCGGCCAGCTGGAGGGCGGTCATGCCGGGGTCCCTAGGGTCAGGCCGGGCCGGGCGGGAGTAGCTTTTCAAGAGGATGAAGTACGCCCCCTCCTCGGCCCGCAGTGCGAGCGGGTGGTTCGACCCGAGGGCGGACGGGATTTCGACCGGGGCGGGCGGGGTTGTGGCCGGGACGCCCGCCCGGAAGCCGGGGCTGGGGGTCATGGTCGCGCCTGCGGGCTGGAACCCGTCGGCCGGCGGAACATATCCACCGGCGGGCGGTGTAGGGACCGACGGGGTTCCGACCGGCTGTCCACCGCCGACCGGCGCAGAGACGGGTTGTACTCCCCCAAAAGGCAGGGTAGTTTGGGGTTGCGGCACACCACCTGGGATGCGGTCGGCCACGAACTGGGCGACCACCGCCGACCCGCTGAGCACCACGGCCACACCAACCCCCAGCACCTGCGACCAGCGCATGGTCCACCCCCTTTGCCGCGGCACGAACTGTTCCCCGAGTGCGTCGTGCCATACCCGAGGGGAGGCGGTCGTTCCAGAGGAAATCGAGGGAATTCCTGGACTTCCGCCCCGGCAGTCTGGGCGGCCGGGGCGGGACGTGTGAAGATTCTGGAAAAGAGGATCGGCTTGACACGCCCGCCTGGCGCAGCTGAGATACAACAATCTTTTCTGGTCCCCCTCCCGCCGTCCGAGCGAACGCCCGGTCGGTTCCTAGCGTACAGGTATTCAGGGACGTGTCGGACTCCCACCGCCAACCGCCGGACTCCGACGAACAGCTCCTGGCCCGTCTTCGGGACGGGGACCGCGGGGTGTTCGGCCCACTCGTCCGCCGGTACGAGCGGGAGCTGTACGGCTACCTCCGCCGCTACATCGGGGACGACGACCTGGCGGACGACGTGTTCCAGAACACGTTCGTGCAGGTGTTCCTCAAGATCCAGCAGTACGAGCCGGGCCGGCCGGCCCGCCCGTGGCTGTACGCGATCGCCACCAATCAGGCGATCGACGCGCTGCGGAAGAAGAACCGGCGGGCCGACCGGCGGGCCGACGCACTCGTGGCCCCGGACGACGACGGGGAGCCCCGCCCGCTGTTCGAGCTGATCCCGTCCCCGGACTCCGGCCCGCCCGACCAGGCCGACCGGGCTGAGCAGCGGGAACTGGTCCGGGCCGCGGTCGACCGGCTCCCCGACCTACTCCGGCAGGTGGTCTTGCTCGCGTACTTCCAGGGGATGAAGTACAGGGACATCGCCGACGCCCTGGACATCCCCGTCGGGACGGTGAAATCCCGGTTGCACGCCGCCCTCGTGAAGTTGACCGAGGAGTGGGCCGGGATGAACGCGGAGTGCGAGGTGCGGAACGCGGAATAGGTCGTCGGGCCGGCCCGACACGGCGAGAGCCGCCCGACAGATCGCTCGGACCCACGACCATGACGGACGAAGACTTCATCGGTTACGCCCTGGACCTGCTCGACCCGGACGAACGGGCGGCGGTCGACGCGCATCTGACCGCGAACCCGGGTGCCGCCGCCCAGTTCGACCTGATCCGTGCCGCGCTCGCCCCGCTCGAGGCCGACCGGGAGGACGACCCGCCCCCACCGGCGCTCGCGACCCGTACGGTCGCCCGGCTCGCCGCCTGTCTCGTGGCAGAGGGGACCCGGCCGGCCGAGCCGACTCCCGTTGATGACGTCCTCCGCAGCGTCCCCTCGCTCTCTGTCAGCCCCCCGACCCCGACTCACCGCCCGGTCCCGACGGACGGGCCGGAGTCCCGGGCCGTCGGCGGGCGGTTCCGGGCCGACCTCGTGGTCGCGGCCGGTATCGGGCTGGTCGCGGTCGGGCTCGCCCTGTCGTTCGTGAACCGCGCCCGGCACGCGAACGATCTGCTCGCCTGTCAGAACAACATGCAGACCCTCCACCAAGGCCTGACCGGGTACGCTGACGCCCACGCCGGCAGGTTCCCGCAGGTCGGGGTCGAGGGATACCCGACCGCCGGGTCGTTCGTGTCGGCCCTGGTCGATGCCGGGCAGTGCCCGCCCGGGTTTCACCCCATCTGCCCGGCCGCCCCGCGGCCCGACCCGACCGACGTACCCACGGGGCTGTCGGCCCCGGTCACTCCAGTTGCCTACGCCTACCCCCTCGGGCATCGGGCCCCTGGCGGGGCGGTCCTCGGGGTGTGGCGATCGGCCGACCCGGCCGACGAGAACGACCTGATCCCGATCGCCGCCGACTACCCGACGGCCGCCGCCTCCCCTGGGTCGGGCCCGACTTCTCCGCACGGGTGGGGCCACAACGTCCTGTACATTGGTGGGAACGTCCGGTTTGCCACCACCTCGGCCGTCGGGGTAAACGGGGACGACATCTACCGCAACCAGTTCGGCCAAGTAGCCGCGGGGGTGGACCGGTCCGATGCCGTCCTCGGCCGAGCTCAAGACCGCCCGTAGGACCGAAGTGAACTGTTCTCGGTCTTTGGTCTGATAAATCTCTTCGGGCGCGAATCCGTACAACGGCTCCCTTTTGATGTTTGGAAGTCGCATCAGCTCGCGGTCTGCGAGGCCGGCACACTTTTTGGAACTTTCCACCCGCCCGTATCGTCTTACTGTACCTGCTTTTCCCCCCCCCATTGCGACTCTCTCCGGGTCTGTTCTGCCCACAGCAGAAACCGATCATTTCGCGCACGCAGGTGCCCACAGGGCTGGTACATGTATTAGAATTGACCCGAGCCGGGGATCCCATAACCCCGGTTCACCGGGTGGTGTGACGGAGGCTGTTGTGAAGCGGACTATCCGGCTACGCGGGGTCAGTGGCGAAGTGAAAGGCCGGATGTGGGAGTCGGAATCCCTCCTCCGCGCCGGCCGCCTAGCGGCTCTTGAGATCGTGCTGGACGACAGCTCCGTCAGCCGCCGGCACGCCGAGGTCCGGCTTGGCACCGAGGGGTGGTACGTCCGCGACCTGGAGAGCACGAACGGGACGTACGTGAACGGAGTCCGGATCGGCCCCGGGGAGCAACCGATCCGCCCGCGGGACATCGTCCAGTTCGGGAAGGTGGCGGTGGTCGTCGAGACGAACGATCCCAACACCGAGGGCCCCCCGTCGAATCAGTTGGTGGTTGCCGCCACCCCGTCGAGCTACGAAGAAGGGCTGCGGCGGATCGCATACGACCGGAATGAGATGCCCCGGGCCGGGGACCAGCTCTTCGCCCTGCTGCGGGCCGGGCACCACTTCGTCCACACCCAGGGCGAGGACCAACTCCTCGACAACATCCTGAACGACGCGGTCAGCGTGCTCGACGCCCAGCGGGGCGCGATCGTCCTGGCCGAGGGGGATGGGCCGGAGCCCCAGCTCCGCCTCCGGGCCCTGGCGGTCGGACACGGGGAGCCGGCCGGCCGGTTCCACTACTCAAAGAAGTTGACCCACCGGGTGTTCGCCAAGGGCGAGTCGGTGCTGTACGGGGCGCTGAACGAGGACGACGAGCTGAAGATCACCCAGAGCATGCACGACGGGGCGATGGCGTCGGTCCTGTGCGTGCTCCTGCGGACCCCGCGGCGGCGGATCGGCGTCCTCCACCTCGACCGGAGCTTCTGGCAGAACCCGTTCACCGAAGACGACCTGCACCTGGCCGACGCCCTCGCCGCACACGTCTCGGCCGCGATCGAGAGTGCCCAGCTGCTCCGCAAGCAGAAGGACCTGTTCCTCAAGACGATTACCATCCTGGCCCAGGCGGTTGAACTCCGGGACGACTACACCGGCGGGCACACCCAGCGGGTGACCCGGTACGCCACCCTGCTCGCTAGCCACCTGGAACTCCCGGACGATCAGCTGGAGCTGATCAAGCTCGGGACCCCGCTGCACGACATCGGGAAGATCGGGATCGACGACGCGATCTTGCGCAAGCCCGGCCGGCTGACCGCCCAGGAATTCGCGATCATGCAGGAGCACACGACGAAGGGGGCGGAGATCCTCTCCACGATCACGGAGATGCAGCCGATCATCCCGATCGTCCGGAACCACCACGAACGGTGGGACGGGACCGGCTACCCGGACCGCCTGGCCGGGGCTGAAATCCCATTCCTGGCCCGGATCGTGGCGGTGGCCGACGCATTCGACGCGATGACCTCGAACCGCCCGTACCACGAGGGGAGGAAGGGGAAGCCGGCGGCGGCGGCCTTCGCGGAGGTGGAGAAGATGGCCGGCCGGCAGTTCGACCCGCGCTGCGTGGCCGGGTTCCTGGCGATCCGGGATCAGGTCGTTCAGGCAATGGCCGAGCTGATGCCGGACTCCGACGTCCGTGAGCCTGGCCCGGTGCTCGTCACCAGCCCCACTGCCGCCCTGGAAACCGACTCGCGCCCGCTGCCGGCCCACGCACACACCACGGGGTGAACGGGTTCATGGGGTATCGTGACCTGCCTTCGTCCGGCCGCGCGGGCGGCAATCACTTCTTCGCCCCGGGCATCGGGGCGCCGTCCGGCTCTCCCTCCTTCGGCCGGGGAAAGATCTCCTGGATCCGCTTCCACCGGGCGTCGTACTCGGCGCGTCGGGCTGCCATTC
The DNA here is from genome assembly GCA_028288765.1 of Gemmataceae bacterium. Lineage (GTDB taxonomy): Bacteria > Planctomycetota > Planctomycetia > Gemmatales > Gemmataceae > Urbifossiella. The sequence goes on from JAQGHQ010000360.1 coordinate 52,862, forward strand.
CCGGGCGGTCGGGCACGTCCGGATCCTTCGGCGGGGGCGGGTCCGCGAACAGGGCGTCGTGGGTCGCATCCACCTCCTTGCGGCTGTACCGCTCGGCCCGAACAAGCTTCCCGGCGGAATCGTACACCGTCACCTCGAACCGGTCGTCGGCCGGCCGGGCCCGGTCGAAACTCACTTGCATCACCACCTTCCCGCCGGCGACCCGCTTCTCCGCTCGCAACGAGAACGTGTCGACCCCGAGCTGGTACGCCTGAGTGCCGACCATCACGTCGAGAAGTCCCTGATGGTCGAACCGCTCGGCCGGGGTGAACGCCTTGTCCCAGCTCGTATCGAGTTCCTTTTGTGTATCGCCCTCGAACCGCTTGGGCATCGGGGTCGGCATCGGGCCGCACCCGACGAACGTGGCGGCCAGCGCGCACGCCAGCCCGGGTAGCGCGAACCGCTTCATCGCGGACCTCCGGGAATACGGGGGATGGAGACTCGGTGACCGCGCCGCCCGGCAGACCGTGTGATGTGGGTCTCGGCTCCGGGCCGGCGTTACTGGATCTGATCCCGACGCCGGGCGATTATTCCGCCGGATTCGACCGGGACCGGAAGAGAAAGTTCGGGGCCGCGGTCCCCGCGATCATGACTTCACACGGCAGTCCCATGCCGCCGTACGAATCTTGGCGGGAAAGGCGAACGAGTCGGGCAGGTCCGGAGGTAGTCGTGGGTCAGTCCGAGGGCGACGTCGTGCGGCGGCCAGGGCATCGTCGTGACGTGGAGATCCCAGCCGATCAGCACCGCACGCGGGACAGTGGGTGAGGATGTCGAGGTGGTCACACCGGGCGGCGGCCAGGATTGGCATCGGGGAGAAGTCCCGACTCTCGTTCACCGCCGGGCGAGTGACACCAGGGTGTCCAGACCGCACAGCCTCGGCTTTCCTACCTGGGTGTGGACAGATTCGTGGACGAGCAGTTATTCGTCCTTGATCATGCTCCGTCCTCCGAAACACGAACACCCCCGGTCGCGGCCAAGCCGCGACCGGGGGTGTTCGTGTCTGCGAACCGCTGGCTCGCACCCGCCGGTCAGCTGAGGTTCATGCCCAGCAGGAACTCGGCGTTCGATTTCGACTTCCGCGACCGGTTGACGATCAGTTCCATCGCCTCCACCGGGTGCATGTCGGCCAGCACCTTCCGGAGCATCCGGATCCGCTCGTACTCGTCCGGGTGGAGCAGCAGCTCCTCCTTCCGCGTCCCGCTCCGGTTCACGTCGATCGCGGGGTACACCCGCTTCTCGACCAGCCGACGGTCCAGGTGGAGTTCGCTGTTGCCCGTCCCCTTGAACTCCTCGAAGATCACCTCGTCCATCCGGCTCCCGGTGTCGATCAGGGCGGTCGCCAGGATGGTCAGGCTGCCGCCCTCCTCGACGTTCCGGGCCGCCCCGAAGAACCGCTTCGGCTTCTGCATCGCGTTCGAGTCCAGACCGCCGGAGAGCAGCTTCCCGCCGCCCGGGGCCTCGGTGTTGTGCGCCCGGGCCAGCCGGGTGATCGAGTCGAGCAGGATGACCACGTCCCGCTTCATCTCGACCATCCGCTTCGCCTTCTCCAGCACGATCTCGGCGACGTGGATGTGCTCCTCCGGCGGCTCGTCGAACGTGCTCGCCACCACCTCCGCGTTCGGGCTGTTTACCAGCCGCTGCATTTCCGTCACTTCCTCCGGCCGCTCGTCGACCAGCAGGACGAAGACGTACGACTCCGGGTGGTTCTTGATGATGGCGTTCGCCATCTTCGAGAGCAGGATCGTCTTCCCGGTCCGCGGCGGGGCCACGATCAGCCCCCGCTGCCCCTTCCCGACCGGGGTGACGAGATCCACGATCCGCATCGACAGCTCGTCCGGGGCGGTTTCGAGCGACAGCCGCTTGTCCGGGTGGAGCGGGGTCAGGTCTTCGAAGCTGGTGACCGCGGTGCCCTCGTCCGGGGCCTTCCCGTTGACCAGCTCGATCTGCATCAGGGCGAAGTTGTCCTGGTTCTCGATCGGCAACCGGATCGGCCCCTCGACCACCAGCCCGGTGCGGAGGCTCATCCGCCGGATCTGGGACGGGGAGACGTAGATGTCCTCCGGGCTGGCCAGGTAGTTGTGGGCCTGGCTGCGGAGGAACCCGTACCCGTCGGGCAGGACCTCGAGCGTGCCCGACCCGCGGACCACCTCGCCCCGCTCGATCTGCCGGCGGACGATGCCGACGATCAGCTGGGCCCGGTTCATCCCGGTGTGCTCGTGGATGCCCTCTTTTTCCGCGAGCTTGAACAGGTTGGGCATCGGCATCCGGTACAGGTCGTCGAGCCGACAGCCGCTCCCCGCGGGACGCGCGGCCGGGCGCTCGACCCGGTCCGGGGCACGATCGACCGGCGCGGGTGTGACCGCCGGGGGTGGGACGTGCCCGGCGGGCGATATGGGGGCGGTCGTTGGACCGACCTCGCCGGGCTTGCGAAGAGGCCGCTTGGCAGCGGCGGCACGAAGGGAAGAGGGCCGCGGCAGCGGCGACCCTTCGACGCCCTTGGCGTCGGGCATAACGAAGTCCTCGAGCTGGGGTAGAAAACAGGACGCGGGGCGATCGGTCGCCACCGGTCGGATAGGGGGGCCGTTTATCCTGCCCCCGGAACGGTCACAGGGGGAGCCCGTTCCCCCCGGGAACACACACGGTCAGGGTCCGCATGGACTTCCCCCGCGGCCGGCCGAGCCGGCCCTCGTGATCCTTCGGGTCGCGAGAGCCGGTGTTGGTGCAACGTCGTGGGGAGTAAGTCGAGACGCGCGGCTGGCTTTACGTTTACTTCGCGAGAGTCGGCCGCGCGGGAAAGTGTGGGCTACTAACCCAACCAATCAATCAGAGTTTAAATGATTCACGCGGAACGTCAATGGGATTATATCCCGGGTACCGCAGATTTCCAGCCCGAGTTCTCGGACGGTGCCATCTTCTTGCCCGGGGATGGCAGCCACTCCCGAACCCGCGCACAATAGGGCCGGTCTGACGGGTGGCGGCGTGGACCGCCCTCCCCACACTGGGTCCCCCATGCCCTTACTCACCCGCCCCGATGAGTTGTCGGAGCTCATCGCCCCGACCGAGCTGGCGGCGCTGGCCTACCCGGCCGCGGTGGCCGAGGTCGGGGCCGCCCTCCTCCGCCGGCTCCCGTGTCTCGTCGAGTGCCCGAAGGAGGTCGTGCCCTTTTTTGCCCAGGCGCTCCGGGCTCATCTCAAGCCTCACAACCTCCGGTGCATCCCGATCGACGGCCGGGCCTAGACGAACGACCGCACCCCCCTCCTTTCCACCGGTCTCGTCGGGAACATGCGGCACACGCTGCTCGACACGGTTCGGGGGGCGCTGGCCGATTCGGTGGTCGTCTTCCCGCACCTCGACCTGATGTCCGGTGGGCCGTCACCGTCGGCCGAGGCCCGCGAACTGACCGCGCTACTCGTCGAGAACCCCGAACTCCTGTGGGTCGGGTTCAAGGACCCCGGGGCGGTGCTGCCCCGGTCGGTCGAACAGCTCCCGCTCTGCCGGGTGCGGGTCGGCGGGGTATCGCGGGACCGGCTCAGATCCCTCGTCACCCGGCGGGAAGCGCGGAAGTTCGGCCCGGAAGTGAATCTCGCCCTGCTGCACCGGCAGGTGTCCGGACTCAACGTGGTCCAGCTCCGGAAGTACCTCGCCGCGTTAGATCGGGAAGACCTGCCGGCGGATTCCGGGAAAGCTTACTCGGAGCTGCGCCGGCTCACCCTACCGCACGGGCTCTGCGTCCCGGACGAGACGTTCGACAGTATCGGCGGCTACGATCTGGCGAAAGAGCGGTTGCGGGACGACGTCCTCGGCGTGCTGGCCCGGCTCGACGCCGCGCCGACTCCCGCCGACCGCGCCCGGCTGGAACACATCCTCCCGCGCGGGGCTCTGCTCGCCGGGCCGCCGGGGGTGGGGAAGCGGTTGTTCGCCCGGGCGCTGGCGAACGCCATCGGCGGCGTGGTCCTCGAAACCACCGGGGCGGAACTCAAGAGCCGCTTCCTGGGCGGGAGCGAGGAGAACCTGCGGCTACTCTTCGCGAAGGCCCGGCAGGCGGCCCCGGCGGTACTCCTGTTCAAGGAACTCGACGCATTCGCGGCCCGGCCTACGAAGGGGGTGGCGGAACCGTCGCTGTTTCTCCAGCTGGTGCAGGAACTGGACGCCCTGCTGCCGGGTGAGCTGGTGCTGGCGGTCGGTACGGTCCCGACCGCCGACGGACTCGACCCGGCTCTCGTCCAGCCGGGCCGGTTCGAGCTGGTGATCGAACTCGGCCCGCCGACACCGCTGTACCGCGAGGCGATCCTGCGGAAGGCGGCGGAGGTGGTGGGCCTGACCCTTTCGGCCGATGCGGTCGCACGGGTGGTGGAACTATCCGCGGACCCACCCTCCAATCCGCCGTACCACGGGGCGAGGCAGGCGGCCCTGTGTCGCGGACTGGCCTGGCTCCGGGCCCGGGAACCGAGGCCCGACCCGATCACTGCCCGCGAAGCGGAACGGGTCTGGGGGATGTTGTAGATGGGCGAACCCGTCGGGCTCGCGAGCGGGTGATCCGTTTCCCCCGAACTCGGTGACGGTAATGCCGCCTCAACAGGGTGGCAAAACCACCCGTCTGAGACCAAATGCGCGTTCCCAAAAACTCTTCCGGAACCCCCGGGCCACACACGTCTTCCGGCAAGTTAAGCGAGGTGAACGGTTAAGATTGGTTAAGATTTTCTGGTTTTCCGACCGGCGCTCGTCGCGTCGGGCGACCAAGCCGGCGGTGGTTAACTCTCGTTAACTCGTTAACGGTAACCGTTCACGGGGTGAATGCCTCGAAAATAGGGCGATTTTCGGCCCGAGTGCCCGTTTTTCGGTCGATTGACAACCGGGTGTCGCAAAAAACGGCCTGAAATCATGGGCGTTCACCCCGTGAACGGTTACCGTTAACTATGCATTTGTCCATATCGACAGGCTATATTACGGATATTGATTATATATATAATTCATTAATATATTTCATATTTCTATATGGCACGGCACCTTTCAGGACGACACCATGCGCCACTTCGCAGTGGTGCAGACGGTTTATGTCGGGCGGGACGCCGCGGTCGTCGAGCCGACGGCTGGCCGGGAGCCGGGCGTAATCGGCAAGGTCTCCGGGCCGAAGGCCGAGCCTCACCAGGAACCGGCCGTCGGGGCCGAGCATGACCGGCGCCGGCACATCCCGATGAGGTCCTGATCGGCCTCCCCCCCACCGGCCGTACAGCCGCCGGAACTCCTCCCCGCCCGTCTCGGTGCGGTCAACCCGGATCTTTGCCGTCGTTGTTCCCTGCCCGGGCCCGGGCCGCTATGGTCTCGGGGATGAGGCTGTGGGCCGCCGGGGCGGGTCGTCCGGCCTATAACTCCTCCAAGAAGAAGAGAGCGATTCTTCGGGTACGAGTGTCGGCCCACCGGGGATCGCCGTTCGTCACCCGTTGACAGGCGCCCCGGCCCGCCGCCCGAGCGCCGGCTGTGTGAGTGCGATGGTTCGTCGAAATCCTCGGCGGGAGGGCGGGGCGTTCACCCCAACGGGGTGGGAGCCCTGAGCCACCGATCCTCGGGGATAGCGACAGTTCATGAACGCGACCCAGGAGTCACCGAAGTGGACGGCGAGCTTGTCGGTACGACCCCGGCCTGGCCGGTTGCGCCCGCCCCCTCCGACTCCCGGCCGCCCGCCCACCTCCCATTTCAGACCAGCCGCGGCCGCCCCCTCCCGCTCGGGCCGTCGGCCGTCCGGGACGGGGTCAACTTCGCCCTCCTGTGCCGGCACGGAACGGAAGTCGCCCTGCTCATCCTCCCGCCGTACGGGGGGGACCTCCCCCTCGCGGTGATCCCGCTCGACTGCCGGCGGAACCGGACCGGGGACCACTGGCACATTCAGGTCTACGAGCTGCCGGACACGTTCTGCTTCGGGTGGCGGGTGAACGGGCCGGACGGGATGTTCCACCGGTTCGACCCGACGCGGACCCTGCTCGACCCGGCCGCCTCCATGATCTCGGACGGGCGGGGGTGGGCCGCGACGTGCGAGATCGACCCGGACCGGACCACCCGCCGCAGCCTGTACCGCCGGGGCCGCCTGTACGAGTGGGAGGACGACCGCCCCCCGCTCACCCCGCTCGAAGACTCGGTCGTGTACGAGGTCCACGTCCGCGGGTTCACCTGGCACCCGTCCGCCGGGGCCAAGTTCCCCGGCACCTACGCCGGGCTGGTGGAGAAGATCCCGTACCTGAAGGACCTCGGGGTCACCGCGGTCGAGCTGATGCCGGTGTTCGAGTGGGACGAGTGCGACTGCCCGTTCACCAACCCCGAGACCGGCGAACGGCTGACCAACTTCTGGGGGTACAACCCGATCGCGTTCGCGGCCCCGAAAGCGGCGTTCGCCGCGACCGCCCGGGAGCACACCCAGACGTACGAATTCCGGGACATGGTCAAGGCGTTCCACCGGGCCGGGATCGAGGTCATCCTCGACGTGGTGTTCAACCACACCGGGGAGGGCGACGACCGCGGCCGGACGTACTCGTTCCGCGGGCTCGACAACGAGCTCTACTACCTGCTCGACGACCAGGGCCGGTACCTGAACTACTCCGGGGTCGGGAACACGGTGAACTGCAACCACCCGGTCGTCCGCGACCTGATCATGACCTGCCTGCGGTACTGGGTCGGGGACATGCACGTGGACGGGTTCCGGTTCGACCTCGCGAGCATCCTCGGCCGGGACCGGCGGGGGAACGTGATGGTCGAGCCGCCGGTGATCGAGAGCATCACCGAGGACGGGGTGATCGCCGACACGAAGCTGATCGCCGAACCGTGGGACGCGGCCGGCCTGTACCAGGTCGGGCGGTTCCCGTTCGGCCGGCGGTGGTGCGAGTGGAACGGGCACTACCGGGACGACGTCCGCCGGTTCTGGCGCGGCGACCCGGGGACGGCCGCCGCCCTGGCCGCGCGCGTCTGCGGCAGCGCCGACATCTACCAGTGGAGCGGCCGGCTCCCCCGGCACTCGGTCAATTTCGTCACCTGTCACGACGGGTTCACCCTCAACGACCTGGTCAGCTACGACCACAAGCACAACGAGGCGAACGGGGAGCAGAACCGCGACGGCCTGGACGACAACGTCTCGTGGAACTGCGGGGCCGAGGGCCCGACCGACGACCCGGCCGTGCTCGCCCTGCGGCGGCGGCAGGCCCGGAACCTGATGGCCACCCTCCTGCTCTCGCAGGGGGTGCCGATGATCCTGGGCGGGGACGAGTTCCTCCGCACCCAGAAGGGGAACAACAACGCCTGGTGCCAGGACAACGAGGTGTCGTGGGTGGACTGGAAACTGGCGGAGGAGAACGCGGACTTCCTGCGGTTCACCCGGGAGATGATCGGGCTGCGGAAGCGGCACCCGGCCCTGCGGCGGAGGCGGTTTTTCGTCGGGGAGATCCGGCCGGGGGCGGCCGAGTGGCCGGGGGCCGGGCCGTTCCCCCACTCCGGCCCGGTCCGCCCGGAGGAGGCCGCGCTCGCCCCGGACGGGCGGGGCCACGCGGCCGGGCCGGACGGCCCACCCCCCGACGGGTCGGCGCCCGGCCCCCGCCCGGTCACGGCCCCGGCCCTGGCGGACATCCACTGGCACGGCACGGAGCCGTACCGGCCGGACTTCGGGTACTACGTGCGGACCCTGGCGTTCAGCCTGGACGGGCGGTTCCCCGGGCAGGAGCTGGGCCGCATGCCCCCGCCGCTGGACACCGACTTCTACGTGGCGATGAACGCCTGGTGGGAACCGGTCCGGTTCCGCATCCCGGTGTCCCCGACCCGGCGGCGGTGGCGGCGGGTGGTGGACACCGCCCGGCCGGCCCCGGACGACGTCGTCCGCGAGGCGGACGGTCCGGTCGTCCCGGAGGGGTCGTTCTACACCCTCGAGTCGCATTCGCTCGTCGTGCTGGTGAGCGAGATGTGACCCGACCAGCTGCTTATCCCCCGGCCGACCGAGAGGGGTGACGGGAGGAGGATGAGATGGCGGATGCCCCGAGCGACCGCGTCGAGATCTACCGGGCCGGCGGGCTGCCCGAGGCTCATGCCCTCGTCCTCCTGTTAGACGGTGAGGGAATCCCGGCCTGGATTGACAACGAGCTCCTTCAGGCCGCCCTCGGCGACCTGCCCCTCGGCTGGGCCACCGCCCCCCGGGTGACCGTCAGCCGCGCCCAAGAGGCCGCCGCCCGGGCGCTCCTGGCCCGGTTCCAGAAGCCTCCCGCCGGTACGCCCAGGGGCGCCGCGACGGGGGACCTGGACTGCCTGGCCTGCGGAGCCACGATGGGAACCGCCCACGCCTGCCCGGCGTGCGGGTGGTCGTACCGACAGGACCCGGAGCCCGACGCGGAGCCGCCCGCCGCCGGCCCTGAAGCCGGGACCGCCGCCCCGGCTTCAGGAACGGAGGCGATCCCGTCACCCGGCGGGGCCGAGTCCCCGAGCGGCCTGTCACGCCCGGCCCTGTGGGGGGAGGTGGCCGCCGTTCTGGCCGTGGGCGTCGTCCCCAACCTGGCCGCGGCGGTGGCGTCCGCGTGCAGCCCCACCCCGCCCCCGCCATACTGGGTCGACGCGGTCCAGTTGACCGCCCTGAGTGGGTGCCAGATCTTCGTGACACTGTACCTGATCCACCGGAGCGGGGAGGGGTGGGGCCGGTTCGGGATCGCCCGCCCGAGGGGATCAGACCTCGTCCTCGGGCTTGTCCTGACGACCATGGCCGGCCTCCTCTGGGCCGCCCTGCCGGACTTTCCGTCCGGGGGCTCGAAGCCGGGCGGGTACCCCTTCCCACTCCCCCGGTACCCGGCCGACTTCGCGCTGTTGGTCGTCAAGTACGGGACGGCGACATTCGCCGAGGAGCTCGTGACCCGGGCCTACCTGGTGACCCGTCTGGAGGTCCTGCTGCGTTCTCGGACCGAGGCGGTGCTCGTCGCCGCCGTCCTGTTCGCATCCTACCACATCTACCAGGGGGCCGAGGCGGTGGTGTATGCCCTCGCGTTCGGGGTCATGTACGGGGCGGTCTTCTTGGTCCTCCGGCGAGTCTGGCCGCTCGCGGTCGGGCACGCCCTGTACGACATCCAGATCGAATTGCTGGCGGTCTGACGGCCCGGTCCGGTCTTGACTTGCGTGATTCGACGCCGTCCTCGGCGGGCCGGGTGGAGCGCCCGGGACCGCCGACTGAACCGCCGCCGGTCACTTCCGCCCGCGTGTCGTTATAATTCTCCCGTCCTCTCGACATCGTACCGGGGCGCGGTGCCCCGCCGGCACTTTCGTGGAGTGATGCCCGATGCGCACGTCCCGCTGGGCCGCGGCCCTGGCCGCCGCCGCCCTGACCGTCTTCGCCGTGACCGCGCAGGAGACCAAGTTGATGTACCCCGAGACCAAGAAGGGCGACGTGGTCGACGACTACCACGGGACCCGGGTCCCCGACCCGTACCGGTGGCTCGAAGACGACGTCCGCACGGCGAAGGACGTGGCCGCGTGGGTCGAGGCCGAGAACAAGGTGACGCACGCCTTCCTCGAATCGATCCCGCAGCGGGAGGCGATCCGGAAGCGGATCACCGCGCTGTGGGACTACGAGAAGATCTCCGCCCCGTTCAAGGCCGGGGGGAAGTACTTCTTCTTCAAGAACAACGGGCTCCAGAACCAGAGCGTGCTGTTCGTCCAGGACGCCCTCGACGCCGAGCCCCGAATGCTCCTCGACCCGAACACCTGGAGCAAGGACGGGACGATCGCCCTGGCCGGTCTCGCGGCCACCGACGACGGAAAGTACCTGGCCTACGGGAAGGCCGTGGCCGGGTCGGACTGGAACACCTGGCACGTCCTCGACGTGGCCGGCGGGCACGCCCTCGCGGACGAACTGAAGTGGGTGAAGTTCAGCGGCGCGTCGTGGACGCCCGACGGCAAGGGGTTCTTCTACAGCCGGTTCCCCGAGCCGGGGAAGGACGCCGCGTTCCAGGCCCTGAACGAGAACCAGAAGCTGTACTACCACCGGCTCGGCACGCCGCAGGCCGACGACGTACTCGTCTACCAGGTGCCCGACCACCCGAAGTGGACGGTGGGAGGCCACGTCAGCGAGGACGGCCGGTATCTGATCGTCGCCGTGGGCGACGGGACGACCAGCCGAAAGGTCCGGGTGGTGTACAAGGACCTCGCCGAGCCGTACGGGCTGCCGGTCGAGCTCGTCCCGAACCACGAGAACAAATTCTCGTTCCTGGGCAACGACGGCCCGGTGTTCTACTTCCGGACCGACTTCCACGCCCCGAAGTACCAGGTGGTCGCTGTCGACACCCGGCGCCCGGAGAGCGCGACCTGGAAGACGATCGTCCCCGAGGCCAGGGAGACGCTCGAGGACGTGAACCTAGTCGGCAACCTGTTCGTGTGCAACTACCTGCGGGACGCGAAGACCCTGGTGAAGGTCCACGACCTGGCCGGGGCGTTCGTCCGCGAGGTGGAACTGCCCGGGATCGGGACCGCCGCCGGGTTCGGCGGGCGGCGGACGGAGACCGAGACCTTCTACACCTACATCAGCTTCACGACCCCGCCGACCGTCTACCGGTACGACCTGATCACCGGCAAGAGCACCCTGCTGCGGCAGCCGAAGGTGAAGTTCGACCCGGCGCGGTTCGAGGTGAAGCAGGTCTTCTATCCGAGCAAGGACGGGACCAAGGTCCCGATGTTCATCGCCCACCGGAAGGGGGTCGAGCTCGACGGGACGAACCCGACCCTCCTGTACGGGTACGGAGGGTTCAACATCTCCCTGCCCCCGGCGTTCTCGATCAGCCGGGTGCAGTGGATGGAGATGGGCGGGGTGCTGGCGGTGGCGAACCTGCGGGGCGGCGGGGAGTACGGGGACGCGTGGCACCGGGCGGGCACGAAGTTGACCAAACAGAACGTGTTCGACGACTTCATCACCGCGGCCGAGTACCTGGTCCGGGAGAAGTACACGAGCCCGAAGAAACTGGCGATCCAGGGCGGGAGCAACGGCGGGCTGTTGGTGGGGGCCTGCATGACGCAGCGGCCGGACCTGTTCGGGGCGTGCCTGCCGGCGGTCGGGGTGATGGACATGCTGCGGTTCCAGAAGTTCACCGCCGGCCGGTTCTGGGTGGACGATTACGGGTCGAGCGACGCCCCGGAAGAGTTCCAGGCGCTGGTCAAGTACAGCCCGTACCACGTGCTGATGAGCAAGGGCCCGCGGGAGTACCCGGCGACGATGGTGACGACGGCGGACACGGACGACCGGGTGGTGCCGGGGCACAGCTTCAAGTTCGCGGCGGCCCTCCAGGCGGCCCAGAAGGGGGCGAGCCCGGTGCTGATCCGGATCGAGACGAAGGCCGGGCACGGGGCCGGAAAGCCGACCGCGAAGGTGATCGAGGAGGTCGCCGACCAGTGGGCGTTCCTGGTGAAGACGCTCGACTTCAAGCCGGCGATAAAGGAGTGAGGTGTTTTGGCGAGCGGGGGGCGTGAGCCCCCCGAGTTCACCTTGACCACTCGATCACGTTCGCATTCACTCGGGGGGCTCACGCCCCCCGCTCGCCGAGGTCTTCGTGAGTGTTCTCGCAGCCGACCCTGGCCGACGCCCTTCAAGACGCCGGGTGCGAGCACCCCGACATCCTCGCCCACTGCCGCGGCCCCGGCCCGCACGCCCGCGGATGCTGGGTCGTCGATCTAGTTCTCGGTAAGGGATGATGCTAGCCTGCTTTCGGAAGGAGAAGGCCATGACCCCTGCCACAATCACGCCGCCGCCCGCCGGAGCCGCCCCGAATGGCGCGGCCGTCGGCCCGAAGCCCCATCGCTGGACGATCCGAGAGTATCGGGAAGTAGGCAAGACCGGGCTCTTTCACGACCGGAAAACGATGTTGATCGGCGGAGAGATCTACGTCATGACGATGCTCTCTCCGCCGCACGACGTCGCCCTCGGGCTGACCCAGGATTACCTCCGGACGGCGTTCTCGACCGGCCACCACGTCCGCAACCAGATGGGCCTGGACATCGGGACCGAGAACGATCCCGGCCCCGACCTGGCAGTCGTTCTTGGGTCGATCCGTGACTACGCCACGCGGACACCGACCGCGGCGGTGATGGTGGTCGAGGTGGCCGACACGTCACTGTTCCTCGACACGACTACGAAGGCCGAGCTGTACGCCACGGCCGGGGTGTCGGACTACTGGGTGATCGATCTTGAGAACCGCAGACTACTGGTTTTCCGCGACCCGGCCCCGCTTCCCGCCGGGCTCGGCGCGACCGCCTACCGGGTCCGCCTGACCCTTGCTCCGGACGGGACGATAGCCCCCCTCGCCGCCCCGGCCGCCGCGGTGAAGGTCGCCGACCTGATGCCGTGACCGACGACGGCCGGGGGATGACCCCCGGCCGCTCGCCCGGATCGCCTCCCGATACCCGTTAGTCCACGTACGGGTCGGCCCCGATGTCCTGGAGCATCTCCTGCCGGTGCTTGTCGTAGTTCATCAGGTCGAGCCGCTGCTTGTAGTGCCGCCGCTCGATCCGCCGCTGGGCGGTCCGGAAGAGCGGGGCGTACTGGTCCCAGTCCCGGTTCCCGCCCGCCCGGCCCAGGGCGGCCAGTTCGTCCTGTTTCGCCGTCCCCATCCCCTCGAGCAGCTGGTCCTCCAGCGAGACCATGAACTGGGCGCTACCCGGGTCGCCCTGCCGCCCGGCCCGCCCCTGTAACTGCCGGTCGATCCGCTCCGCCTCGTGCCGCTCCGTCCCGATCACGTGCAGCCCGCCGTTCTCCGCCACCCCCGGCCCGAGCTTGATGTCCGTCCCCCGCCCGGCCATGTTCGTCGCCACCGTCACCGTCTCCGGCTGCCCGGCCGCCGCCACGATCTCGGCCTCCCGCTCGTTCTGCTCGGCGTTCAACACCTGGTGTTTGACCCCCGCCGCGGTCAGCTTCCCGCTCAGCTTCTTCGACGCCTCGACGGTCCGCGTCCCGATCAGCACCGGCCGCCCGGCGGCGAGCATCTCCTGTGTCTTCTTCACCACCGCGTCGAACTTCGCGTCCTCGGTCGGGAGCACCCGGTCCGGGAACACCTCCCGCTTGCTCGGCTTGTTCGTCGGCACCCGGCTCGTCCACCGCCGGTACACCCGCCGGAGCTCCCAGAAGTTCGGGAGCAGGGTCCCGCTCATCCCGGCCAGCTTGGCGTACAGCCGGTAGAAGTTCTGGAACGTGATCTGGGCGGCGTGGTCGCTCGGCATGTTGATCTGGACCTGCTCCTTCGCCTCGACCGCCTGGTGCAGCCCGTCCCGCCAGTGCCGGTCCGGCATCGGCCGCCCGGTCCCCTCGTCGATGATGACGATCTTCCCCTCCTTGTTCACCATGTAGTGCTGGTCCCGGGCGAACCGGTAGTAGGCGTGGAGCGCCTTCTCGACCGCCTCCAGGAGCTTGTCCATCGCCTTCGCGTGCTTCCCGACCGGCGGGTTCGCGTACCGGACCAGGTGCCGGCCGGCGTCGGTGATCTCGATCTTGTCCTTCTTCAGGTTCAGGGCGAAGTGCTCGTCCCGCCGCATCTCCCGGGCCACCCGGTCGGCCCAGACGAACACCACCTGCTCGTCCGGCTCGGCCGCCCGGGTCGGGTTGGCGATGATGAGCGGGGTCTTGGCCTCGTCGATGAAGATGCTGTCGGCCTCGTCCACGATGGCGTAGTGCAGGTCCCGCTGGACCCGGGGGTCCATCTTGGCCGGGGCCGCGCCGGCCAGGAAGGGGGCCCAGAACGGGGCCGCCTGGGCCTGCCCGCCGCGGAGCTTGAGCCGGTCGCGGAGGAAGTCGAACCCGAACTCGGCGGCCGTCCCGTAGGTGACGTCGGCCTTGTACGCGGCCGCCCGGTCCGCGTCCTCCATCTTCTGCTGGAGGACCCCGACGGTCAGCCCGAGCTTCTCGTACACCGGCCCGATCCACTCGGCGTCCCGCTTCGCCAGGTAGTCATTCACGGTGGTCACGTGGACGCCCTTGCCGACCAGGGCGTTCAAAAACGTCGGGGCGGACGCCGTCACCGTCTTCCCCTCGCCCGTCGCCAACTCGACCAGCCCGCCGAGGTGCATGACCGCCCCGGCCGCGAGCTGGACGTCGAACGGGCGGATGTTGAGCGTCCGCTGGATCGCGACCGAGCACAGCCCGAACGCCTCGGGCAGGAGTTTCTCGAGGCTGTACTTCCCCCGGGCCTTCCCCCGGAGCCGGTGGCTGACCTCCCGCATGTCGGCGTCGTTGAGCGTCACGTACTGCTTTTCCCAGGCTCGGATGCGGGGGATCAGCAGGGCGGCCTTCGCCAGCCGCCGCCGCCACGGGAGCCCGGCCCGGGCGAGGGCCACGTTCGCCGGCCACGGCCCGAGCCGGCCGGGGACGTTCTCGATCGGGCGGAGGGGGTGGTCGACCCGCTCCGCCGGCAGGTCTGTCGAAACGCTTGCCATCGGCCGTGTTCCTCCCCAGGACACTTCATCAAGGATAAAGGATGAACAATGAAGGATGAACGGCAATCCGCCACCCGACCCGATCTGCTATCTTATCCTCTCCCTTCCCCGTCCTCCCCGAACCTACAGTGGAAGGAGCTGGTCGCGTGTCACGAACCCCTCCCGAGCCGGCCGGCCCGAGCGGCGACCGCCGGCCGGTCGGCGGCCCCGAAAACCTCGCGGCCGATCCGACCCCGAAAACGCCCTTCGACGCCCTGACCGAGCCGGAGCCCCCGGATCTCGTCGGCCGCCCGGCCCCGGACGTCGGGGTCGAGGAATACGTTCGCCAGATCAAGGAGACGGCCGACAAGCTGGTTCGGGACAAGGCCGGCCGCGGGGACATCAAGCTGCTCGCCACCGCCCTCCGGGAACTCCGGTACTGCTTCAAGGTGTTCGCCGGATACCGCGGGCGGCGGAAGGCGACCGTGTTCGGGTCCGCCCGGACCCGGCCGGACCACCCGGCGTACAAGGCCGCCGAGGAGTTCGGCCGGCGGATGGCCGAGGTCGGGTGGATGGTCATTACCGGGGCCGGGCACGGGATCATGGAGGCCGGGCACGTCGGGGCCGGGCGGGACAACAGCTTCGGGCTGAACATCCTCCTCCCGTTCGAGCAATCGGCCAACACGGTCGTCCACGGCGACCCGAAGCTGATGACCCTGCGGTACTTCTTCACCCGCAAGTTGATGTTCATCAAGGAGTCGGACGCGGTGGTGCTGTTCCCCGGCGGGTTCGGCACCCACGACGAGGCGTACGAGGCGTTAACCCTGGTGCAAACCGGAAAGTCGCACCTGTTCCCGGTGGTCATGGTAGACGAGCCGGGCGGGACGTACTGGGCGACCTGGCTCCGGTTCGTCGAGGACGAGCTTCTCGCCCGTGGGTACATCTCGCCTGCCGACCGGGCCCTCTTCCGGGTCACGGATTCCGTCGAGCAGGCGGTGGAGGAGGTGACCGGGTTCTACCGGGTGTACCACAGCATGCGGTACGTCCGCGGCCACTTACTGTTACGGCTGCGGGCGAGGCTTTCGGAGCCGCTGCTGGCTCGGATCGAGCGGTCGTTCGCGGACATCCTGTCCGGCGGGCACTTCGAACAGGTGGGTGCCTTACCCGAGGAAGCGAACGAGCCGACCCTGGCGAACCTGCCCCGGCTCAAATTCCGGTTCGACCGGCACGCGGCCGGCCGGTTACGCCAGCTCATCGATCTGATCAACCAGGAAGGGTGAAGGCGAGGGGCCGGGTTCATCCCGGTCGTCGGCGGCGAGTGAACAGGGACGGGCGCCTCTTGAGCTCAGGATGGTCGGAGTGAACCCGGCCTCGCTGGACGACGGCGCGCAAAAAAACACCGGGGGGCCTTGCGGCCCCCCGGGTACCAAGCTGACTTACGGGTCCCGTCCATCCCTTCGGTAGCCTGGCAGCCTTAACCGTTCCCCCCTCGGAACGGATAAAGCCCTCGTTGAGTCCCGCACGGTCGCAGGACGAGGGACCGGCTCGCACAAAAACTGCGTGCCGGGTGTCAGCCGGGTTGCGTCGAAGCCGACTCACCCCGCCGACACATATTCCTAGATCACGGTCGGCGACGATGCAAACGAACCGGCCGAAAAAAACGGAAATCCCGCGTTTCGAGGTCCGTCCGAAAAGAACATACGCTTGCCCCAGGCCCGGACGGATTTGCCTGAAAAAGATTCAAGCCGGCGGCCCCCTGTCAGGGGCCGCCGGCTTGTCGTTCCGCTCGGGGGATAAGATCAGGTCAGGTCACGGGCTGCCGCGGTATCGGATCGGGGCGGCGGTCGGCTGGTCCCAGTCGGACGGGATCGGCCGCCGCTGTTCCTCGCCGGTGTAGTGCCAGTGGGCCACCCCGTCTTCGCCGAGCTTCCAGTTGAAGGCGGCGGAGCGGCCGTTGATCTTGGTGGGGAAATCGATCTCCCCGGCCTCGTCGTCAACGAGGTTCAGGCCGAGGGCGCTAAGTTCGGTCACGGCCGCGGTCAAGCTCTTCTCGGCCGCTGTAATTTCTTCGCCAACCTGGTAACGCCGTTGCCGCTCCTGCCACACGAGGTCCCGGCGGTGCCGGTCGAGCCGTTCTTGTTCCGGCGTCAGCCTGTTGAGTGTGAGCCGGGAGGAAATAATGTCGGAAACGATGCTTTTCACGAGCGGGAGCATCTGCCGGGCGGTCGACAGGTTCAGGGTAGTGTCCTTTCGGCGTGACTTCTCGGCGGAGTTGCTGGCACGGTTCGGCGTGTTGCTCATGATGGGCTCCCGGTTATCAGGAGGGGTCAGGCGGTCCCTCCTACAGTCTATTCTAGGAGCGCCCGACCCCGATGCGGTGTCGGTCGGACGCGGATTTCGGGCGACAGGTTCAACCTCACTTCCCAACTCATATTTCGATGGCCTCGACGACGAATTCGATGCAGAGTTTTTCTGCCGCATCTGAATATCGCCGACCCGCTGAGAATAGAAGGCGAACCGCGGGCCAGATTGCGCCGGCGAACCCGCCGCCGGCGGTTTTTTAGTTTGGTTCAAAAATCGGGCAGTATGTTTGGGAGAATTTGATCTTAACTGAAATCCCTGTTTTCACCAGTCTGGTAGTTGTGGTACCACCGGTTTCATGGAGGAAACAGGCCTGTGCAGTCCTCTCCATCCGCCCGCCGTTGACCATCCCAGCCCCTCCTGGCCTCCTCCCGGCCCGGCCGACTCCCTCGGTCCCGACCAACGCCAAGAACCGGCCATCCAGACGCTCGCCGGTACGGTTCCGATCACCGCGTTGGCCGACCGCACGCAGGTCAGCCGTACGTTCGTGTACCGGCAACAAGTCATCGCCCGCGAGGCTCTCGCCGGCCTTTTTGACGAGCCGATCCGACAGTCCCGTCGCGCCCGGACGAGCTTGCCGGGACCAGATCCTCTACGGGCGGGTTGCGGTGAGGAGTGCCGGTGAGAGGAGCACTCGGAGAGGTGAGGAGTGGTCCGTAGCTCGTGGCCGTGGCACCGGAGGGCACGGGCTCGGGACCGCCCCTCCGGTTCATTGCGACACGGGCGTCAGGTGACGAAAACTCCGGGGACGTCCCTCAGCCCGCGGTCGCCGCGGCTGACCGGCGGCGAAACCCGCGGCCGAGTAGGCACCCGCCGAACCCGAGCAGCCCGAGGAGCATCCCGGGTGGGGCCGGGACCCCATTCACCGGAGGAGGCGAGGGGCAGACGACGCCGCCGACGACCTTGTCGCTACTCCCGTCAAGGAAGCCCCGGAACCGGACGAGAAAGGGGGCCGATCCGCCGCCCTGTGGGTTGCTGCTGAGGGTGTCCATCAGCAGCTGGGCGGAGATGTTATCCAGGTTGTACGAGGTGCTGTTCAGGGAAAAGGTGAACTGGCCGGTCTGGTTGACTGCCAGTCCGGCCTGCACCTTCCCGGTCCCCAGCAGGCTGCTGCCGACCGCAGCCCCGATGTCGAAGTACCCGTACGGGGACCCTTTGATCTGGTCGTAGTTGGTGATCGAGTTGTTGAAGTTCGGGCCCCCGAGGAGCGAGAAACTCTGCCCGGCCACCGGGATGTAGGTACTCGTCAGGGACGCGGTCGTAATAGTCCCTGGCAGATTGAAAGCGAACCCGGTGATGTACCCGCCGTTGGAAATCGGGCTGGTGTTGGAAAGGGTGATCCGGATGGCCGCCTGGGTGGTCGAGATGTTATCCACCTCGATCTTTCCGGTAAAGTAGCCGGGACCGGACGCGGCCTGGGTCCCGGCGATGTTGACGGTACTGGTCGCGACGAAATCGGCGCATGCCGATCCGACAGACCCAAGGACTGCATGTGCGACAAGGATCCCCGCTACGGCGAATCGGCGCGTGGGCGGAACGGGACGGAAATGACATTCTAGGGGCTCTGTGGTGTGGGTTTGCGAGCCCGGTCGAATGAGGGGTTCGGCCCGGGTCACAATAATCCGGGCCTGCGTGAAGCACACGAAATGCCAGAAATACGGGTGCCCGATCGGCAAGAGAACTGACAACGTAAACCCTTGTGATTTTTTGACTTCCGATTGGCAAACGGGATTGTGCGGACGATGGCCGATCTGCGATGCCAGGATGAGCGCAAAACTATGCGTAGCGACAGGTGTTAACTTTTGAATCGAATCGATTAACAACCTCTTTCCCCTTTGGCACCCAGCTCCCCCCCATTTCACCACAACGAGCGAAAAGCAGCGGGGTCGAGGCTTTTGGCGTGACGGCGAGGGTATTTGTTGAGACCCCCCGCCCGCGCGGAGATCGGGGCACTACAACCGGAACCGCCTTTTACTGGTCCTTCCATTTCACGAACGCTTCGAGGGCGTAGTACTCCGGCAACCCGAGTGCGTCGTAAATCTTTGCAGTAGCAATGTTTCGGTGCTCTGCCCGCTGCCAGAATTCCCGCCCGTCGGTCCCACCGGGGAACATCGCCTTGTCCTTTTGCGACTGGTGCCGGAAGATCGCCTGTTTCTTCCGCTCCAGCACGTCCGGGCTCAGCGGGACTCCCATCTCGATCTCGTGGGGCTCCCATTCCTCCCACGCCCCGCGGTATAGCCAGACGTCGAAGTGCTGGCCCTTCGCCCGGACCAGCCGGACCGCCGCAAAGATCGCCTCCGCGCACAGCCGGTGCGTCCCGTGCGGGTCGGACATTTCCCCGGCGACGTAGATCTGCCCGGGCCGCAGCCGCTCCAGGAGGGCCGCGATGTCGGCCACGTCCTGGGGGTGGATGGGGTCCTTGGCGGCGGTCCCGGTCCGGTAGAACCGGAGGTCGAGGAATTCGAGCCGGTCGGCCGGGATGCCGCACGCGAGGGCCGCCGCCCGGGCCTCGGTCGCCCGGATCAGGCCCTTGATCTTCAACAGCTCCGGGGAGTCCGGCTGGCCCGGCTTTTTGGCCTCCAGGAACCGGTCCACCCGCTCCTTGATCGTTCCGGCGCTCGACAGTTCGGCCGGGCTCCCGAACGCCGCGAGGAATTCGTCCACGAAGTCGACGAACCGGCGGGCGTCGTGGTCGAACACGGCGATGTTCCCGCTCGTCATGTACGCGACGTGGACCGTGTGCTTCTGCTCGACCAGCCTGATGATCGTCCCGCCCATGCTGATCACGTCGTCGTCCGGGTGCGGGCTGAACACCAGGATCGTTTTCGATCCACCGTCCGCCGCACAGGGTCCGCCGTCCCCCGCCCCGAGAGCGGGTACGACCGTGGACCGCGGGCCGTGGGCCGTGGACACGCGGCCGGCGGGGTGCGGGGTGATGGTCGCCATCCGGTCGTGGAACACCTCTTCCCCGATCCGCTCGGCCGGGCCCTTCTCCCGCAACAGCTCGTACAGGTGGTGTTCGCGGAAGTCGTCGTCGTTGAGCTTCTGGAGCCCTTTCCTGGCCGTCAGGGCGAGGCCGACCACCGCCTTGCGGACCAGCTCCGGCGTCCATTCGCACGGCCCGACCTCCCACGGCCGCTTGATCGCCGTCAGGTCCGCCGCCGCCGCCTCGTCGAGCGCGACCGTGGCGTCCGGGTGTTCCTGGAGGAAGCTGGCCGAGATGGCCTCGATCGGCGGCTGCTCGACGGCCTTGGCCACGATCCCGGCCTTGTGCTCGCCGAACGCCATCAGGAACACCCGGCGGGCGTCGAGGATGCTGGCGACGCCCATCGTGATCGCCTGGTTCGGGACGTTCTCCTCGCCGAAGAACCCGTCCGCCGCGTCCCGCCGGGTGATGCTGTCGAGGGTGACCATCCGGGTCCGGCTGTTCCGGGGCGACCCGGGCTCGTTGAACCCGATGTGCCCGGTCCGGCCGATCCCGAGGACCTGCACGTCCACCCCGCCGACCGCCTTGATCTTCCGCTCGTACTCCGCGCAGAACGCGTCCACCTCGTCCGGGGCGAGCGTCCCGTCCGGGATGTGGATGTTGTTCCACGGGATGTTGACGTGGTTGAAGAATGTCTCGTGCATCCACCGGAAGTACGAGTGCGGGTCCTCCTTCTGCATCGGGAAGTATTCGTCGAGGTTGAACGTGACGACCTTCGAGAAGTCGAGCCCCTCGTCCCTGTGGAGGCGGATGAGCTCGCGGTACAGGCCGACCGGGGTGGACCCGGTGGCCAGCCCGAGGACGGTGTGCTTGCCGGCGGCGTTCCGGGCCCGGACGAGCTTGTCGATCTCCCGGGCCACGTACTTCGACGCGGTGAGGGCGTTCGGGAAGCGCAGGGCCGGGGTGCGGGTGTGCGGTAGCGGGTGGAGCGAAGCCATGACGGCGGCGGATCCTCTCGGACCGGTATGAAGGCGGATCGGGGGGCGTACCCGGGGAGTTTCATCTCGGTGAGTTGGTGTTGTAGCGGCGGCGGAACGGACCGGGCAGGGGACACCGGTTCCGACCGTCCCCCCGGGATGGTACGCTGGGGATCGGACACCTGGGACGGGAGTGGTGCCGTGTCGCGCGAGAATAACGAACACGCCCGCGGGTGACCGCGGGCGGCGTGGGCTCCAACCCGGCCGGGCTTACTTCACTTTCTCCTCGCCGAGGAACTTGCCCTCCGGGTCGAACTGGACCTCGACCTTGTCCTTCCCCTTCTCGATCACGATCTCGTACACCACTTTGGCTGCCGCCCCGTCGCCGGAAGTTTCCTTCTCGATGCTCACCACCTTGGCCTCCGGATACTTCTTCCGGAACGCCTCCTTCACCTTGGCCGGCAGGTCCGCTTCCGCCGCGACGGGCTCCTCGGCCGAGACGAACTTGCCTTCGGGGGTGAAAGACACCTCCCACTTCTTCTCGCCCTCCTTGATCTCGAACTCGTACACCTTCATCCCGTCCTGGTCGCCCAGTTCGGCGGACAGGATCTCGGCCTTCGGGTACTTCGCCTTGACCGCCTCCTTGACCTTTGCCGGGACCTTGTCCAGGGGCACCTTCTCGTCGTCCGCCCAGGCGACCAGGCCGACCGCCAGGACGGTTACGGCCGCGGCCACGCATCCGATCAGTTTGGTCATCCTTATCACCTCGACTCGGGGAACGATCGGGCACGGCCGGCGGGCCGACAAGGACCTTCGCGACAGGCCGCACCCGGGGTAGAAGATACCCGGCCGAACATAAGGCGGCTGTGAACGGCGGATAAGAACGACTTCATCATGACCCGTTCCGGCCGGGCGCTACACGTCTTGTATGGCATCGTCTCTGCCCGCGGGGGCGCTTCCCGTACCGGTACACCGTGTCATCGAGACGAGGGATTCACCAGACGGAAAAGGAGTTGACCGGGCCTCCGAACCGGCACAAACTGGTGGTGAAGCTGGGGCGTTCCGCCGGAACTACGGGCCGTGCGACTGCCCGTTCTCCTTCCGGTCACGAGAGTTGACCGGCACCAGGCATACCACGCCCTCCCGCCCTGATTGGTTTTTCCCGCCAGTTGTGCGACCCGCACGATCCCGCCTGCTCGATGGTCCACGCCGCCGCGGACCGTTCCCCGCCGGCCCGCTCCGGAGCCCGAGATGAGCCGTGACCCGATCCTCGTCCTGGTGCTGGCAATCGGGGGCCTCCTGGCCACCGCCGGCCCCTCCGGTGCCGGAACGGTGGTGACCCCGGCGACGGTCCGACTCAACAGCCCGGAAGACACGCAACAACTCCTCGTCACCGAGACCGGGCCGAACGGCCTGGCGGTCGACCGGACCCGGGCGGCCGCGTACGAATCCGCCAACCCGGCGGTCGCGGTCGCCGACCCCACCGGGCTCGTCACCCCGAAGGGCGAGGGGCGCACGGAGATCGTCGTTCGGACCGGCGCGGTCGTTCTCCGGGTCCCGGTGGAGGTGACGGGGCTGGTCAGTCCCCGGCCGATCTCGTTCGAGACCGACGTGATTCCGATTCTCACCAAGGCCACGTGCAACGCTGGCGGCTGCCACGGCAAAGCCGAGGGGCAGAACGGGTTCAAGCTCTCCGTGTTCGGGTTCGACCCACCTTCCGACCATCAGTCGCTGGTGATGGAGGCCCGCGGCCGGCGGGTGTTCCCGGCCTCTCCGGAGGCGAGCCTACTCCTCCAGAAGGGAGCCGGCCGGGTCCCGCACGGCGGCGGCAAGAAGCTCGACGAGGGGAGCCTGCGGTACCGCCGACTGGTCCGGTGGATCGCCGAGGGGGGCGGGTACGGCCGCAAGGACACTCCGCCAGTCGTGGCCCTGGAGGTGGAGCCGGACCAGCGGACGCTGGCCCTCCGCGGGAACCAGCAGATCCGGGTGACAGCGGTCGACGCGGCCGGGGGCCGCCGGTGCGTAACGGCCGAGGCCGAATACGAGTCGAACGCCCCGACCATCGCCACGGTCGATCGTCGCGGCTGGGTCGAGACGGGCGACCATCCCGGCGAGGCGGCCGTCCTGGTGCGGTACCTGGGGCAGGTGGCCGTCAGCCGGGTGACGCTGCCGCGGCCCGGGGTGACGTTCCCGCGGCCGCCGGAAGCGAACTTCGTCGACCGGCACGTGTGGGACAAGCTCGCCAGGCTCGGCATCCCGCCGAGCGGCCCGGCCGACGACGCCGAGTTCCTCCGCCGCGTCTACCTCGACACGATCGGCACCCTGCCGACCGTCGCGGAAGCACGGGCGTTCCTGACCAGCACCGACCCCCAGAAGCGGGCGAAGCTGATCGACCAGCTGCTCGACCGGCCGGAATACGCCGACTACTGGGCGATGAAGTGGGCGGACCTGCTCCGGGTGGACCGGGACGCGATCACCCCGAAGGCGGCGGTCGCCATCACCCGGTGGCTGCGGCGGCAGTTCGCTGAGAACCGCCCGTTCGACCAGTTCGCCCGGGACATCATCACCGCCCGGGGCGGGACCGCCCGGGAAGGGCCGGCCGCCGTGTATGTGGTGCTGGCGACACCCGAGGAGCTGGGCCGGTCGGTCGCGCAGCTGTTCTGCGGGGTGCGGATCGCGTGTGCCCAGTGCCACCACCACCCGTCCGCCCGGTGGGGGCAGGACGACTACTTCGCCCTCGCCGGGTTCTTCTCCGGGGTGACCCGGAAGTCGTTACCCGGTGGCGGAACGGCTGTTACATACGCCCCCGGGACCGACCTGAAGAACCCGCGGACCGGGCTGGTGGTGCCGGCCCGGGCGCTCGGCGCCGCCCCGGCCGATTTCGCGACCACGCCCGACCGCCGGACCGTCCTCGCCGACTGGATGACCGGGCCGGACAACCCGTACTTCGCCCCGGCGATTGCGAACCGGTTGTGGGCTCACTACCTCGGCCGCGGGCTGGCGGAGCCGGTCGACGACCTGCGACCGACGAACCCGGCGACGAACGAGCCGCTGCTCGCGGACCTGGCGAAGCACGTCCGGGACACGAAGTACGACCTGAAGGCGGTCACCCGGACGATCCTGAACTCGCGGGCGTACCAACTCGGCTCGCGGGCGGTCGAGGGGAACGCGGACGACGCCCAGAACTTCTCGCACGCGGCCGCCAAGGCGCTCCCGGCCGAAGTGCTGCTCGACGCGATCTCCCAGGTGACCGGGGTGCCCGAGAAGTTCAACGGCTGGCCGGACGGGTACCGGGCGATCCAGATCTGGGACAACCGGATGCCGTCGTACTTCTTCCGGATCTTCGGCCGGCCGCTCCGGGCGAGCGTGTGTGAGTGCGAGCGGAGTAACGAGCCGAGCATCACCCAGGCGCTCCATCTGATGAACTCGGCCGAGATCGCGGACAAGGTGCGGGCGAAGACCGGCACCGCCCGCCGGCTCGCCGACGGCGGCAAGCCGCCGGCCGAGGTGATCGAGGAGCTGT
The DNA here is from genome assembly GCA_028288765.1 of Gemmataceae bacterium. Lineage (GTDB taxonomy): Bacteria > Planctomycetota > Planctomycetia > Gemmatales > Gemmataceae > Urbifossiella. The sequence goes on from JAQGHQ010000360.1 coordinate 77,091, forward strand.
ACCTGACTGCCCTGGCCCGGGTCCCGACGGACCGGGAGAAGGCGGTCATGCTGAAGCTGTTCGCCGAGTCCGGGGCCGACCGCCGGGCGGCGGCCGAGGACGTGCTCTGGGCGCTGCTGAACTCGAAAGAGTTTCTGTTCAACCACTGATACCGAGCGAGGAACGCGGAACGCGAAACGCGGAACGCGGAGTGAAAGAAAACTGCCCCGGAGGTCGAATTCGATGTCCCCGCAACAGTCTTTTGAGTTCCGCGCTCCGCGCTCCGCACACCGCGCTCTCCCGCCGCGCCGCCGGATGTTGCAGATCGGGGCCACCGGGCTGATCGGCGGGCTCACGCTGCCACGGCTTCTCCAGCTGCAGGCCCGCGCGGCCACCCCGAAGCCGGCCGGGGCCGAGGCGTGCATCTTCCTGTTCCTGGAAGGCGGCCCGTCCCACATCGACATGTTCGACATGAAACCGGACGCCCCGGCCGAGATCCGCGGGCCGTACAAGCCGATCGCCACGAGCGTCCCGGGTATTCAGGTCTGCGAGCACCTCCCCCGGATCGCGAAGCTGGCCCACACGTACACGATCCTCCGCAGCCACAGCCACAACGACAACGGGCACAACACCGGGTACCACTACGTCATGACCGGGTACCGGGCCGACTTCCCGGACGGCAACTCGAAGGCCCCGAACAACCACCTGTTCCCGTCGGCCGGATCGATCGTGGCCCGGGAGCTGGGGCCGAAGAGCCCGGTCCCGCCGTACATCAACGTCCCCCATCTAATGGCCGGCGGGGGCCCGGGGTTTTACGGGTCCGAATACGCCCCGTTCGTGATCGAGGCGGACCCGTCGCAGTCGGATTTCGAGGTCCGCGACCTGAAGCCCGTGGACGGCATCGACGCCAAACGACAGGACCGCCGCCGACGGCTGCTCGCCGAGACCGAGTCCCAGGCGCCGGCGGCGAAGGGCCGGCCCGAGTCGATGGCCACGTACTACCGCAAGGCCCAGGATCTCGTGACCTCTCCCGCTGCGCGGAAGGCGTTCGACATCGGGGCCGAACCGGCGTCGGTCCGCGAGCGGTACGGGTACACGGCCCTCGGCCAGTGCGCCCTGCTCGCCCGCCGGCTGGTGGAGGGCGGGTGCCGGTTCGTGGGGGTCGATCACAGCGGGTGGGACCACCACTTCACCATCTTCCCGAGCCTCGAAAAGGACATGCTCCCGCACGTCGACCGGGCGTTCAGCGCGCTGATCGAGGACCTGGACCACCGGGGGCTATTGGCCACGACGCTGGTGGTGCTGATGGGCGAGATGGGCCGAACCCCGCGGGTGAACAAGGACGCCGGCCGGGACCACTGGTCGATGGCGCAGAGCGTGGTGTTTGCCGGCGGCGGGACGAAGCCGGGGCAGGTGATCGGCGCGACCGACAAGCAGGCCGGGTACCCGACCACCGAGCCGGTCGGGGTGCCGGACTTGCTCCGGACGGTCTTCGGCCAGATGGGGGTCGACACCAGCAAGGTCTACTATACCCCGCAAGGCCGCCCGGTCCCGATCGTGGACGGCGGCAAAGTGATCAAGGACCTACTGTGATTCCCGACCGCGCAGCTAGTCGTCACTCGTTGCCTTGAATGCCCCTGAAGATGGCTCGGCCTGGTCCCGCCTTGGTGGTAGAATCCAGCTCGGTCGCTGCACGGCAGTCGGTTTGCCTCCCGCGCGGATATCACTCCCCGGCCTCCGGTCTCAAGAGTGTTTTTGATGAGCATGTTCCCTTGGCGGCAATCCAAAACGAAGTCACACGGATCTAGTAGTGGGAGTGCCAGCGGGTGGTCCTTGGAGGCCCTGGAAGACCGGTCTGTGCCGGCCACCCTGATGGTCACGAATACCCTGAACAGTGGGGCCGGGTCGTTCCGTCAAGCTCTGCTGGATTCGAACGCCAGCACTGGTATCGTCGACACCATCGACTTCGACATTGGCACCGGGACACAAACCATCGCGCCCGCCTCCGCCCTCCCGACAATCACCAATCCTGTCGTCATTGATGCGACCACCCAGCCCGGATTCGCGGGCACCCCGCTGATCGTCCTGAACGGGGCTTCCGCCGGGGCCTCGACGAGCGGGTTGTTCGTTACCGCCGGAGGCACGACGATCCGTGGGTTCGTCATCAACGGGTTCGGCTCAGAGCAGATCGAACTGACCGGCGGCGGGAATGACCTGATCGCCGGGAATTACCTCGGGACCGACGCCACCGGTACAACGGCCGTACAGTATGGCTCTACGAGTGGAGCGGTACATGGCGTGTATATCGTCGGTTCGTCGAATAACACGATCGGCGGGACCACGGCCGCGGATCGGAACTTGATTTCCGGGAACCAGGGGGACGGGGTCGCGATCGACGGGATCAACTCGACCGGGAACGTGATTGAGGGGAATTACATCGGGACTGACGTCACCGGCCACTCCGCGCTCGGGAATTACGGGAGTGGGGTTTCGATCGTCGGCACGAATAACACGATGAACATCATCGGGGGAACGGCAGTCGGAGCCGGGAACCTCCTTTCGGGGAACTCTCACGGAAGTGGGGTTGGCATTCATTCTCCGACCGCGGCGGCGAATCTGATCGAGGGCAATCTGATCGGGACCGATGCGACCGGGACACAGGCGATCCAGAATTTGATGGGCGGGGTCTCCCTCCTCGGACCGGGTAATACCGTCGGCGGAACCGTTGCGGCGGCCGGCAACATCATCTGCGGCAACGGCGGGGGTGGGGTTTTCGTCGGCTCGGCGGGCGCGACGGCCGATGGGAATGTGATCGAGGGGAACGAGATCGGCACCGACAGGACAAGCACGCTCAGCTTAGGAAGTACGGGAGACGGGGTATGGGTTAGCTTTGCGAATAATACGACGATCACCGGTAATACGATCCGCGGGAACGGCGGGAACGGCGTGAACCTCCAGAATGCATCGCGGAATACGGTCGCCAACAACAGTATTCTGCTCAACGCACAGAATGGCATTTTTATCACAGCCCAGGTAGGTACGTCGGCTGACAACGTCATTCGCGGAAACCTGATTTCGGCGAACGGCCGGACCGCGAGTGTGTTCAACCTTGGGGAATTTGGGATCTACCTCACCGGCTACCGCGGCACACTCACGGGGACAGTCATTCAAGGGAATCGGATCGGGACGGACGTAACTGGAACGACTGCCGACGGCAACAAACTGGATGGGATCTTCCTGGACGACACCTCCAACAACACTATCGGGGGAACGAGCCCCGGCGACGGGAACGTGATCTCGGGGAACGGCCAGGACGGGATCGATATCAACGGGCCGGACACGTCGACGTCCTTCAATGTCATTCAAGGTAACAACATCGGCGTGGACATCTCCGGGACGAAACCGCTCGGGAACGCCTCCTACGGGGTGGGAATCTTTCAGTACGCCCAGTCGAACATGGTCGGGGGGACGGTGACCGGATCGGCAAACGTGATCGGCGCGAACGGTTCGGCCGGGGTTGAGATCGTCTCGGCCTTTAACCCATCTAGCAATCCGAACTACCCAGGAGCCATAAACAACGTCGTGGCTGGTAACTTTATCGGGACCGACGCCAGCGGCGAGCGGGATTTGGGGAACGGCCAGGGGGGAGTCGTCATTGGCGACGGGCCTGCTAACAACACGATCGGAGGATTGGTTCCGGGGGCCGGGAATACGATCGCGTTCAATACCGGTAACGGGATCTACGCGGGGTTGTTCCCGGGCGACGCAAATAGCGGGCTCGTCCCGGGGACCGGTAACGCATTCTTGTCCAACACGATTTACGGCAACCGGGGGCTTGGTATCGATCTCGGCCCCAATAGCGGCGTGGTCCTGAACGACTCTTTAGGCCACAGCGGGCCGAACAACTACCAGAACTATCCCGTGCTGACCTCGGCGCTCACCACGAGTGGGACGCTCGCCGTTACGGGGTTACTCACCAGCACACCGAGTACCCAGTTCACGGTCCAATTCTTCGCGAACGACACGGCCGATCAATCTGGCTACGGCCAGGGTCAGCGGCTGCTGGGGACCGAGTCCGTTACGACTGACGCGACGGGCACTGCTCCGATCGTCGATACGTTCAACTCCGGATTCGGCGTGGGTCAGGTGGTAACGGCCATCGCGACGGACCCCAACGGGAACTCGTCCGAGTTCTCTGCGGATCTACCTATTCAAGTGCTATCCGGATTCCTGGTGGCGGCATCGCCGACGGCCGCCGCCGGCCAAGGGTTTGACGTCACCGTCACCGCCCAGGGCCCGTCGGGCGTCGTACTCACGGGTTACCAGGGAACGGTTCATTTCAGCAGTAGCGACCCGCAGGCGACGGCCGGGGCCGGTCTCCCGGCCGATTACACGTTCGTACCCGCGGACAACGGAGTTCACACCTTTCATGGTGTGATGCTCAAGACGGCGGGGGCGGACACGATCACCGTTTACGAACTTGGTCTCACGGCCGCAACCGGGATGGTGCTCGTCACCGTCGATCCTGGGTCAGCGGCGACAGTCGCCGTGGTGTCGGGAAGTGGGCAGTCGGCGACAGTGAATACGCCCTTCGGCAGGTCATTGATGGCGGTGGTCACGGACCAGTACGGGAATCCCCTACCCGGGATAATGGTAACATTTGCCGGGCCGGGGCCCGGGGCCGGGGTGACCTTCCGGTCGGGGACGACGGCCACGACCGGGGCGAACGGCCAGGCGAGCGTGCCCGTTGGCGCGGACACGACGGCCGGCGGGTACATGGTCACCGCGGCCGCGCCCGGGGTGTCGACCCCGGCCTCGTTCGCCCTGACCAACACGGCCGGGGCGGCGGCGGTCATCAGTCCGGTGTCCGGCGGCGGGCAGGCGGCGGCCGTGAACACGGGTTTCGGGGATCCGCTAGTGGCGGTGGTGAGGGACCAGTACGGGAACCCGGTGCCCGGGGCGGTGGTGACGTTCGCAGGTCCGGGGTCTGGAGCCGGGGTCGCCTTCCCGGCCGGGCCGACGGCCACGACCGGGGCGGACGGCCAGGCGAGCCTGGGAGTGAAGGCGACCACCGCGGCCGGCGGGTACACGGTGACCTCGACCGTGTCCGGGGTGGCCATCCCGGCGTCGTTCGCCCTGACTAACATCCCGGGGCCGGCGGTGGTCATCAGTCCGGTGTCCGGCGGCGGGCAGGCGGCAACCGTGAACACCGGGTTCGCCGGTCCGCTTGTGGTTCTGGTGACGGACCTGTACGGGAACCCGGTGGCCGGAGTGGTGGTGACGTTCGCAGGTCCGGGGTCTGGAGCCGGGGTCGCCTTCCCGGCCGGGCCGACGGCCACGACCGGGGCGGACGGCCAGGCGAGCCTG
>JAQGHQ010000375.1 GCA_028288765.1 Gemmataceae bacterium
AACCCCGGGCGGGGAACGCGGTCCTCAATTTGGCTCGACCCCTTCGTCCCTCTTGCGCCCACCCAGGGTTGTCACCCCGGACCACCAGCCATCGCCCCCTCCGGGGCTCCGAGCCAACCTCATATCAACTGCCCATTGCCTTTTCCCCACCGCTAATCCCGGCGAGTGTCCGTGACCAGCAGGAGTAGCCCACTGACCACCACGATCCCGCCGACGACGGGAGGCATCCAGACCGAGGCGTCGTCTTCGGCCCGGATCACTTCCGTGTTGGATCTGCCCCCCGCGCGGCCCGGGAACAGGGAACCAAAGCTCTGAACACCCAGAGCGATGGCCCCGAGAACGACCAACACGATCGCGAAGACTCGCATGGCCCACCCGCCTCCGAGGTCACGAGCGCGGCGGTGGGGCGGCGGCCGCGTAGGTCGGTCCGCCCGCCCGGGGCGCGCACTCCGAATCACCCTCGCCCGCCCCGGTCACCCGCTCGGTCGCGGCGTGGACGGCGGAATCCACCACCTGCGGGATCTGGGTACTGATACTCTTCTTCAGCGACGCCACCGCGGTGGACAACGCCTGCCCGGCGAGCTGGCGGACCTCGTCGCCGACCATCCCGAATAGGCTGCCGATCAGGCCGGGCTTCACGACCCCGTCCGCCAGCGCCGGGCCGGACGCCGTGTACGGCGAGGGGGCCTGCGACGGGTGACCCGTCGGGGCCGGGACGTCGTGGCCCCTCGCCATGATCGGCCGGGAGAACAACCCGCCGCGACGGCCGGGCAGGAAGTACCCGGCCAGGAACCCGGCCATGGTGGTCGTCCCGAGGGCGGCCCACGGATTGTCCCGGACACACCCGGTCACGCTGAAGGAGCCGACCGTCTCCCGTACCGTCTCCTTCACCGCGTCGACGGTCTGCTTGACCGTATCGCTGACGGCGGTCGGGGCGGTCGCCACCGCCTCCTTCACCGACTGGACGGCCTCGGTCACCCCGCACGTCACCGACTGGATGTTGCCGAGAACCTGGGTTTCCAGGGCCGCCACCTTTTCGGTGATCGATTCGCGGGTCTCGAGCATCTCCTGTTCGATCTGTTCGGGAGTCTTCTCGTCCCCGGGGGTGGTCACGTCTGAGGTTCGGTTTTCCACGTCAGGTTCTCCTGAAGAGCGTTGAACGTCTTGTCGGGCAGTGGGCTGAAGCTCTCGAACAGGTTCCGGGCGGTCATCGCGAGGGCGACACCGGCGGCGAACAGGATCGCCCCGATGATGAGGCACGAGGACCACATCTTGAAGCCGGCCTGTTCGTGCAGCAGTTCCACGAGAAAGGCGACGAGGGTAAGGCCGCCGATGGTCAACAGGACGACCCCGAGCCCACCGAACTCGGTCGCCCGCTTGGTCCGGTGGAGGTCTTCTTTGAATTCCGACTTGAGCATTTCGATCTGCTGCCGGGCCAGTTTCTGGGCGTCGTGAATGATCCCGGACACCAGCTCGGTGATCGTGGTCTGGCCCGCCGCGGGTCCCGGCTCGACCGGCCGCGAGGCCGGGGCGTTGTCTGATCCGGTCATGGTGATCTCCTCAAGGACGCAGGCAAGAATCGGGTATGCATCTGCTGTGCCGGACGGGCGTCAGTGGTGTACGGGGCCAAGGTTTCCGGGTGACACGGCCGGCTCGTCCACCCGTACCCGAGGCCGGCAGGGCGCACGGGCCGGCCGGGAGAAATACCCTGCCCAGCTGCACGCAGGTCCGTGCGTCATGAAACGCCAGGGGCCGACCGGGACCATCTAGTCCGCGGTCGGCCCCCCGGTTCCTGAGCCGGATGAAAACCCCGGTCCCATGAGGAACCCGGGGGCATCCCCCGGCTATTGCGGCGTGGTCGCCTCGATCACTTCCTTCGCCGCCTCTCGGGCGTCGATCTTGTGGGCGGCTGGCTCGACCACAATCCCGCCCTCCCCTTCGAGCCGGGAGATGTCGTCGCGGTCCTCAATGTCGTGGACCGTCGGCAGGTGTCGGAAGTCCCCGCGGAGAGTCCGGAGGGCGAACTTCTCATGCTCGATGTCGGCCCGCGACCGGAACCCCGCCTCCTGGAACACCCGGACCATCCACGGAGTCTGGGCGGACAGGTCCTGGAGGAGGAACAACCCGGCGGCGGTCGGGAGGATCACCCACCACCAGCTCAGGGTCAGTGTCAGGACAGTCCCGGTCAGGATGAGAATCGCCAGTGCGGCCTTCGAGGCCCGCCCGGCACTCCACCCCTTGTCGAGCTGGGTGAGCCGGTCGTTGATCGCGGCCGGGCCGCTGTCTGCAATCTTCGCCAGCCGACACTCCAGGTCGTGCGTCCGACAGGCGGCCACGGCATGCTGGGCGTTCAGGCTGAGCTGATGACTCATAGTGGGTCCTCTGACGGAACGGGGTACACGGCGGCCCGCCCATCTGGGCGGGCCCATTCCACCGGAAAATGATCGGGTCGTGATTACCCCTTGGGTTGGGAGAAAATCAGCACACTGTACGGGCCGATTCCCAGGGTCGCCTTGGCCGGCAACCCGTCGTAGTCGCCGGGCTCGGCGACCACGTCTCCGCTGGGGTACCCGGTGAATAGCTCGCTGTACCCCGTCCGGTCTGAATTAAGGAGCAACTTCCATGCCCCGGTCGCGGGGAAACCGATCGTGTACCCTTCCCGCGGCTCCCGATGGAAGTTTGCGACGACCATAACATCATCACCCGGTCCACCTTCCATCCACCGACGGAAGGCGATCATGTTCATCTCATCGTGGACGTGGGTGACCTGAATGTGCTGGCCGCACAGTCCCTGGGTCTGACCCATGAGGTTCAGTCGCAGGCCGATCAGATCGCGGTACAGTTTGACGAGCCCGCGGAACTCGGCCCGCTTGTCCCAATCCACCGGGACGGTATCGCGGAACCACTCACCTTCCAGGAACTCTTGCCCCTGGAATAGCATCGGGATGCCCGGGGCGGTGAACACGAGTGCCGCCCCGAGGGTTGACCGCTTCTGGGCCCAGAACCCGGTGGGGTCGGCGCCGTCGATCTCCTGCGGGACGCGGGCCTTCCCGTTCGCCACCTCGTCGTGGCTTTCGGTGTAGATCACCCGCTGGAACGCGTCGCCGTTGTACTTGAACTGGATCGCCTCCCGGAGGGCGTTCATGTTCCGGTTCGCGTCCTCCGGGGTGATGATCGCCGCGCGGACCGGGTGAACGAACCGGGCGTCCCACTGGGCGGAGTACCCGGCCCCACCCTCGGCCGGCTTCTTCGTCAGCCACTCGTTGTCCTGGAGGTCCTCGGCGATGGTGATCTTGGCCGGGTACTTCTCCCGGATCTCGTGGTTGATCCACTGGATCAGGCTCCACCCCTCCGGCAGGCTCGTCTCCCCGTCCGCCCGGACGCTGCGGATGTACAGGGTCATGTCCATCCGCAGCCCGTCGACGTGGAAGTCTTCGAGCCACATCATCGCGTTGTCGCGGATGAACTGGCGGACCTCCCCGCGGCCGTAGTCCGGGCGGGTGTGGCCCCACGGGGTCTCGGCCCGCCAGTCCTGGTAGAAGTAGATCCCGCCGCCGTCATTTTCGCCCCACCCGTCGAAGCGCCACAGGTCGAGGTCGCCGGGGCCGAAGTGGTTGTAGACCACGTCGAGGATCACCGCGAATCCGTTCCGGTGCGCGGTCTTGACGAAGTCCTTGAACGCCTTCGGCCCGCCGTACGCGCTCTCGACCGCGAACACGTGGGCCGGGTTGTACCCCCACGACCGGTCCCCGGGAAACTCGGCGACCGGCATCACCTGGATCGCGTTCACCCCGAGTTTCTTCAGGTGGTCGAACCGGCGGGCCACGTCGCGGAACTTGGCCGGGGCGTCGGTCGTCGGGTCGGGATCGTTGAACGTCCCGACGTGTAGCTCGTAGATGACGAGTTCGTTCCAGGCCGGCATCCGGAAGGCGTCCCCCTCCCAGTCGTAGTCGGGGTCGTGGACGACCGCGTTGCCCACGGAGTGGGTGACCTCGCGGGCGTGCGGGTCGATGCGGGAGAACTCGCCGGCCGGGGTGGTGAGGTGGAACCGGTACTGGTCGCCGACCTTCGCCCCGGGGACGTCGGCGTACCAGTACCCTTCGGGGTTCTCGCGGGTCAGCGGGTGGGCCGTCTTGTCCCACCCGTTGAACGTCCCGGTCACCGCCACGGCCTCGGCGTGGGGGGCCCAGACCCGGAACGCGACGCCGGCCGGGTGCGGGATCGCGCCCATCCCGGCGCGGGCCTCGGCCGGGTACGCCCCGCGGCCCGGCTTCGGGGCGGCGATCGGGTAGGGCATCGGTTTGCTGTGTCGTGGCGCAGGCGACTTCGTCTTGGACATCACGGTGGGACTCCGGGGGGTATGACGGAGGAGGGTCCGGGCTCATGCCGGGGTCGGACTCGGTCCCGCCCCTGGCGGGGCGGTCCAGGCAGCGCCACCGGGACCGGTCGGGGTCGATGGGGCGGCCCCGGACCCGTACCGGCGGGCGTACACCTGGGCAAACTCGGCCCCGAACAGGACGATCAGGGACGAGTAGTAGAGCCAGACCAGGAGGACCACGAACGACCCGGCCGCCCCGAACGTCGACCCGACCGCCGCCCGCCCGAGGTACAGCCCGATCAGGTACTTCCCGATGGAGAACAGGACGGCGGTGAGCACCGCCCCGGGCCACACGTCCGACCACGCCGGGCGGGCGTGCGGGAGGACCTTGAAGATCATCGCGAACAGGACGGAGGTGAGGACGAACGCGAACACGAAGTTCCCGACGCTCATCCACATGCTCGAATACGGGACCCACCGCTCGAACGCCCCGCCCAGCCCGGACAGGATGGCGCTGAACGCCAGCGAGACCAGGAGCAGGAACGCCATCCCGCAGACCAGGGAGAACGACAGGAGCCGGTCCTTGAGGGTCCCCCAGACCCCGCCCGGACGTTGACCCGGCTTCACCTTCCAGACGGTATCGAGGGCGTCCTGGAGGGAGGCGAAGACCCCGGTCGCCCCGGCCAGGAGGGTGAGGGCCCCGATGACGGTGGCGGCGATCCCGCCGCCGGGCGACGCGCTCTTCGCGAGCATCGCCTGGACCGCCTCGGCCCCTTCCTCGCCGATCAGGTCGTGGAGCTGGTGGGCGATCTCCCCGCGGGCGGCCCGGGTGCCGAACGCCAGCCCGGCGATCCCGATGACCACCAGCAGGAGGGGGGCCAGGGATAGCGCCGTGTAAAAGGCCAGCGCCGCCCCGAGCCGGGTGGCGTGGTCGGCCACGAACTCCTTACCGGTGTCTTTGACCAGATCCCGGGTCGACCGCCAGGTCATGTCTATCTCGGGAGGGGGAACAGGAAGCCGGGTGGGTGGATCGCAACCGGTGCCGAGGGCCTTCGCCCGCGGCCAACGAGAAGGCGGCCCGTCCACGAACGACGGGCCGCCGGGAGAGGATCACGTGGTCCTGTCACCCGGCCCGCGACCTTGCGGGCCGGGGGGCTAGAGTGTTGACCTGGGACTCCGGCTTCCCGCGACCAGGGACACTACGAACAGGACCAGGAACACGAAGAACAGGATCTTGGCTGCTTCCATCGAGGTTCCGGCCACGTTCGTAAATCCGAACAAGGCCGAGAGCAGGGCGATGACCAGAAAGAGCAGGGCCCAGCGGAGCATGGTACGACCTCCGGTTGTACAGCGGAGCAATGGCGCGATCCGCGGATATCGGAACTGCTCGCGGCCCAAGGCCAGAGCAGGCTGGCACGAATCGGTCAGGCGTTTATGGCCACTCTCGGGGACTCGCGCGCCTCGTCTGACCCCCCAAAAGGTTGCTTTCGCCGTCCCGTTCGGGACACGCCGCGAGATAGTGCAGAGCGCGTGCCAATCCCGTCGCGCGCGTGGCCGCGGCACGGAATGATGGCACATCGAGGAAGTGTGTGACGTGGCACCGACGGCGGTGGCTGGTGGTTGCGCAGCGGCCCGCCTCGCGCGAGGTGGGAGCCGGCCCAACGCCGGCGATTTCCGTCCCTGTTGGCCCCGGTGTTGCTGACTAATTCGTTTCGCGCCCTATCGGCGTGCGTATCGTCCCGCGACCGAGGAGATCACCATGGCCACGAAACCCCACGACCGATCCGCGCCGGGTCGGCCGGTCGCCGCCCCGCCCCGCCTTGCGGGCCCACCAGGGCCCGGGACTCCGCCCGCGAACCTACCGATCCCGCCGCGTCCCGCGGCCGGCGACGAGGAAGTGATCCGGGTCCGGGCCTATCAGTTATGGATTGCCGCCGGCCGCCCGGAAGGCGACGGAACGAACTTCTGGCTGGACGCCGAGGCCGAGTTGGGCAGACGGTGAGAACAAACGGACTAAGAGTTTCGGGCCAAGAATTCAACAGGTCGGTGGAGGGGTCGCCGACGACCGGACCGGAGCGGGGGAATGGGCCCCCTCCGGCCGCCCGCATTCGCTCGCCGGGAGGACATGACGGGCCGGTGGGAACGGGGTCGTAGGCCCCCGGTCCTTTAAAGCGTCCGTTCCAGGATCGGGAACCGGCCCTGTTCCTTGAAGTAGCGGCTGTAGAAGTTCAGCAGGTATGGGACGTCCGACGGGCACTGGGCGGCGATCGACGAGGCCGACCCCTCGGTCATCTCCTGGCTCGTCTCGGCCAGGAGGGCCAGCCCCGCCGGGATCGCGTGTTCGGGCTTCGAGACGAGGTAGCTGAACAGCCCGTTCACCCGCTTCGCGTTCAGCCCCTCCGTCCCGAACGCCCCCATCCGGAAACACGGGGCCAGCGGGTCCACTTTCTTCACGTCCGCCCAGGTCGCCGACTCTAGCCCGACCCCGATCGCGACCGGCCCCCCGCCGTCCCGCCCCTCCATCACCAGGAACGCTTCCACAGGGTAGTACGGGTTCGCGAAGTAGTACTGCTCCAGTTTGTCCGCCGGGAGCCGGATCAGTCCCTGACCCATCTCCGCCAGCGCCGGGACGTCGGCCCGCTGCAGCCGCCGGACCGCCGTCCCGCCCCGGTTCGCGATCGTCGGGAGTTCCACCGGGTCGGCGACGAAGTTGATCATGTCCCGGGCCACGGCGAACCCGGCGTCCACGAAGAACCGCAGGACCACCTCCCAGTCCCGGCGGTACGCGGCGAACAGCTTCGTCAGGCCCTGGTCCGTCGCCGCGCGGAGGGCCGCGTCGAACAACGGCCGGGCCGCGGCCTCGAACCCCTTCCGGCACCACGGGTAGCTGATCCGACCCTGCCCCGGCTCCAGCACGCAGTACCCGACGACCTGCCCGCCGTCTTCGGCGTAGAACCGGTTCCCCGGGTCGAACCCGCGGGCCCGGACCCGCCGCTTCACCTCGTCCTCGGAGGCCGGCTTGAACCCCGGCAGGGCGAAGGCGCACGAATTGAACAGTGCCGCCTGGGTGCGTTCGTCGCCTGGCTGGAATGTGCGGATATTCACGGGGCGGTACGGGGAGAGAAGGAGGGTGATCCACGCCCGGATCGGGTGAGGACACCTGATCTTAGCATCCCTCGTGGGTCCGGACAACCGACCGTCCTCGACTTCCGGCCCGGCGTAACCGGATGGCCGTTCCGGGGGCGGTGGCATACCCCTACCCAGCAACGCCCGTCCGCCCGCCCCCCACGAGCTTCACCGCAATGGGCTCCTCACCGTCCGCCCCCGCGCTCCCCTTCGCCCGCCTGGCCTGGGTCGGGGCGGTCGTGTTCCTGGCGAACGCCGCCCTGCTCGTTCTCCAGCTCGTAGCCAGCCGGCTGCTCGCCCCGTTCATCGGGTCGGACCTGTACTCCTGGACGGCGATCATCGGGGTCTTCCTGGCCGGGATCGCCCTCGGGAACGCCTACGGCGGCAAGCTGGCCGACCGGTATCCGTCCCCGCGGGCGCTCATCGTCCTGCTCGCCGCCGGGGCCGTCGCGGCGGTGTGGATGGCGGTCTTCCCGATGCTTCTGACCGCCACCGGCGTCCACCGGTCGGTCCCCCTCGGCCCGCGCATCCCACTTCTGGCGACAGTGCTGTGCCTGCCCGCCGGATTGGTCCTCAGCCTGCTCACCCCGCTGGCGATCAAGCTCGGGTTGCCGGACGTGACGAAGACCGGGCGGGTCACCGGGATGGTGTTCGGGCTCGGTACGCTCGGCTGTCTGCTCGGGAACTACGTTACCGGGTTCTACCTCGTCCCGGCGTTCACCATCAACACCCTGGTGTTCGTCGCCGCCGGCGCGCTCCTGGCACTCGCCGCCGCGGTTTTCGTGGTCCTCAAACTCAGCCCGCCCGCCGCGGCTCCGGCCGGAGGGGCGGAGCCGCCCGGCCCCCGGCCGGGGCAGCCGGCGGCGGTCAACCCGTTCGCTTTCCGGGACGTCCGCCGGGCGTTCGCGGTCGTGTTCCTGGCCAGCTTCTGCGGGATGACCCTGGAACTGACTGCCTCCCGACTGATCGCGCAGCACCTCGGCGTGTCGCTGTACACCTGGACCGGGATTATCGGGGTGATGCTGGCCGGGACGGCGCTCGGGAACCTCGTCGGCGGGGTGCTCGCCGACCGGGCGAACAAACCCGGGGGGCTGCGGCGGTTGGTGGCCTACCTCGTGGCGGGGGGCTTCGGGGTGTACACGTTCGGACTGATCTACAAGGGCCTGATGCCTCTCCTGGCCACGCTCGGGGTCGCGCCCGATCCCGGGATCGACGACTCCCTGCTCCTCCTCTTCGTCGCCCTCGCCGCCGGGGTCGGGGTCGCGGGGTCGACGCTGTTCGGGGCGCGCCGACTGACCGACGAGGTCGTCACCCCCCGGTCCGTCCTTGCCGGCACCCTGATCGCCGGCGGGACTGGGACGGTCCTCACCTTCATCGCGACGGCGGTCGTCACCTCGTCCCAGGTGCTGGTCGGGGTCGACATCGTCGGGCAGGTGCTGGGGTGGACCTTCGCCCTGTTCTTCCTGCCGATGTTCGTGCTCGGGATGGTGTCCCCGCAGGTCATCCGGCTGGCCGTCCCGGACGTGGCGCACGCCGGGCGGGTGGCCGGCCGGGTGTACGCCTGGAGTACCGCCGGGGCGATCGCCGGGACGTTCGCCACCGGGTACGTACTGGTGTCCGGGGTCGGCGTCTACCAGACGATCCTCCTCGTCTCCCTGGTCCTGACCGTCACCAGCCTGGCCGTCGCCCCGGTGTGGAAGAACAACGTCATGCTGTACGCGCTGAGTATCGTCCTCGGGGGGGTGACCGGCGGGTTCATCCTGACCGCCCGCACGACCCGCGACGAGTCGACGGTCGCGGTCCTGGAGACGAATTACTACACGATCAAGGTGTCCCGGGACCCCGGGATCCGGGGGGAGGACGGCCGGCCGCGCGGGCTGAAGCTGATCCTCGACCTCCTGGTCCACTCGAGCGTCGACCCGGACGACCCGACGTTCCTCCACTACGAGCACGAGCACATCCAGGTCGAGTTCCTCCGGGCCGCCCGGGGCCGTACCCCGAACCCGAAGGTGCTGGTGATCGGCGGCGGCGGGTACACGTTCCCCCGGTGCGCGAAGACCCTCCTGCCCGAGACCGAGATGGACGTGGTCGAGATCGACCCCGGGGTCACCCGGGTCGCGTACCAGTACCTCGGGCTGAAGCGGGAGTACGGGATCCGCGACTTCAACATGGACGGCCGGCAGTTCGTGGCCGAGCGGGCGGCCCCGCACAGCTACGACCTGATCGTCCAGGACGCCGTGAACGACCTCTCGGTCCCGGCGCACCTGCTGACGAAGGAGTACAACGACGAGGTGAAGGCGGCCCTGACGCCGGACGGCGTGTACCTGCTCACGGTGATCGACGAAATCGAATACGGGAAGTTGTGGCGGGCGGCGATGGCCACCCTCCGCCAGACGTTCCCGCACGTCGCCCTGCTGTCGTCCGCGGCGGTCCCGACCGAAACCCCACCCGCGGGCCTGGACGGCGCGGGGGTAGAGAAGTGGGAGGACTGGAAGCGGGGCTGGCCGCTGACCCGACAGGTGTACGTGATCTGTGCCTCCGGGCGGCCGCTCGACGTGGCCGACTTGCGGGAGCGCGCCGACCGGGCGGCCGGCTTCAACCCGAAGGTCGCGGCCGTCGTGGGGGCGGCCGGGGCGGTCCCGGCGGCCCCGCCGTTCCACACCCAGCTGGTCCGGGACGCCCTGCTCGCCCCGTTCCTGGAGAAGGACCCGGGGGTGATCCTGACCGACCAGTACGCCCCGGTCGATAACCTGATGGCCGACGTGTTCCGGCGGCGGCGGTATTGACGCCCGGCTCGCCGTGCCCCTGCTCAGGACCGGCGGACGAAACCCGTTGTAGGGCCGGCTGCGCCGGCCGTTTCTCGTTTCGCACCCGGCAAGTCCGGCCGGCACAGCCGGCCCTACAGGACGCCTGTCCGGCAGTCCTTAGCCCACAACGACGACCGGATCGCCCAGCACGTCCGGCCGCGGCGTGACGCCCAGCCCGGGCGCGGTCGGTGCCGCCAGCCGGCCGTTTACCCGCCGCGGGGCGCCGGCGGCGAAGCTCACCGTCACGTAGCTGTTGAAGTCGGTCGCGGTGAACAGCACGTCCGGCGGGCAGCTGTGGGCGAGATGGGCGATCGCCGCCGTCACCACGTCCCCGCCCCAGCTGTCCTCGAGCGTCATCGCCACCCCGAGCGACGCGCACAAGTCGCGGGCCTGCCGGGCCTTGGTGAGCCCGCCGAACTTGCTGATCTTGATGTTCACCACGTCCATCGCCCGGTCGGCGTGCCCGCGGAGCAGGACGTCGACCGAGTCGATCACCTCGTCCAGCACGAACGGGTGGTCGGTGTGCCGGCGGACGGTCAGGCACTCCTCGTAGGTCGGGCACGGCTGCTCGATATACACGTCCACGTCCCGGACAGCCCGCACGACCCGCAGGGCGTCGTGCATCCGCCACCCGGTGTTCGCGTCGGCGACGAGCCGGTCGCCCGGCTTCAACTCCGCGGCCACGGCCCGGATGCGGTCCACGTCCACGTCCGGGTCGCCGCCGACCTTCAGCTGGAACCGGCGGTAGCCCTCGGCCCGGTACCCGGCCACCTTCGCGGCCATCTCGCCGGGCGACTCCTGGGAGATCGCCCGGTACAGCCCGAAATCGTCGCCGTACCGCCCGCCGAGGAGGACGCACACCGGTTGCCCGGTCGCCTTCCCGAGCAGGTCCCAGCAGGCCATGTCGATTCCGGACTTCACGTACGCATGCCCCTTGAGGGCGGCGTCCATCCGGCCGTTCAGTTTCGCCAGTTCGAGCGGGTTTTCCCCGAGCAGGTGCGGGCCGAGTTCGGCGATCCCGGCCCGGACGCCGGTCGCGTACGCCGGCAGGTAGAAGGGGCCGAGCGGGCACACCTCGCCCCAGCCGGTGAGGCCGGCGTCGGTGTCGACGCGGACCACGGTGCTGTCGAACACCGTGACCGTCTTCCCGCCGGACCATTTATAACTCCCCTCGCGGAGCGGGAGTTCTACCCGGTATGCCGAAATCCGCGTGATCCGCATGTGGTCTCCCGTGAGGTGTCGGAAAGGGTCGGCCGACTGGTTGCTCCGGACAGCCGGGCACCCGTAGGCCGCCCAGGGCTCCCGCCCTGGGCTAC
>JAQGHQ010000386.1 GCA_028288765.1 Gemmataceae bacterium
TGCCGGTACCCCGGTCGGGAACCGTGGCGGGGAGAAAGACGCCGGCCTCTGAGGGGGGTGCCGGCACCGGTCGGGAGACCGGTGCCACGACCAAACCGGCCCTTCGGGACCCGCACAACCACGGATACCCGACACGGCCTGACGATGGGGTCATGCGGAGCGGGGAACGAGGGACGTGGGACAGGTCGCCCGACGCCCGGACGGGGCGCGGGCCGGGTCGGCCGCTGGGACCAGCCGAGAAATGCATTGCGATTATGAGTGCCCTCTGATAAGATGACCCGTGTCTCCGGTCCGGCGTGGGCGTCGGGGCGGAGCCGGTTCATTCGGGAGGGGGGCGACCCATGACGCGATCCCGGCGGACAGAAGGCGCGGGGGCGGAAAAACGGCCTCCTCACTGCCTCCGCCAGCGCGCGAAGTTGGCCGGGAGCACTCACCGGCGATCACATGCGATCACATCGTCCGCTCCCGATCGGGCGGGGCACCGCCGACCGATGGGAAAGCGGGAGGTGTCGCGCCGAGTGAGATGTGTCACAAAATCGGAGTCCATGACTTTGGCGGGCAATCATCGTGGGGCGTGGGCCTGCCAATCACTGCCATCTTCTGCCACTGGCAGTTCAGGCAACGACCCGATACCGCTGAGGGCCTGTCAAAACCTGCCACAAGCCGATCTGCGGCGGATGACTTGTCGTTGCGGGCCTGCCAAACCCTGCCAAAACCTGACACCGGGAGGGCTGCGAGCTCCCGACGCCGTTGGGCCTGCCAAACCCTGCCAAAACCTGACACCGGGAGGCATGGGAGAACCCGAGACCGCTGGGAGGCTGTCAAACCCTGTCACCGTGGCCACCCGCCCACCGACCCGACATGTCGGCCGGGGCTGGCACGGGCGCGCCCGGCTCACGGCCGGACCGTCGGAGAGATCCTGTCGCGTCCCTCCCTCCCCAGCTGGTAAAATGCCCTCGACCCCGTGCCGAGGGAACCCATGTCTATCCGCGTCCTGCTGCTGGCCGCCGCGCTCGTTGTGTTCGCCCCCACCGCGCCGGGGCAACAGCCCCAACCCGCGCTCGACCCCGAGCCGAACACCCCGTACCTGTGGCGGGTGCTGATCGAGGCCCGGCCGCACCCCCTCCTGACGCCCGACTTCCGCGCCCAGCTCCGCCGCGACCTGGGCGCCGCCCTCCAGCCCGCCCTCGGCCCGCTCGGGACGGTCGAGGTCGTCGACCTGGACGACGTCCCGCCCGGCAAGCGCGACCCGCTCTGGCAGGCGTTCGCCGAGAAGGGGTTCGCCGCGCTCGACGCCCCGCGCGACCTGACCGGGGTGAAGACCCACTTCCTCCGGGTCGAGGTCCGCGACGGCGGCTTCCACCTCGAAACCCGGCAGCACGACGGGTTCGTCGGGCTCGCCTCCCCGGTCGTCCGGAAGCAGTTCACCCGGGCGCCGGAGCTGGTCGGCCGGGCGGCCGGACTGATGATCGACCGCGACTTCGGGCTCGCCGGGACGATCGACGTGGTCGCCGGGAATGCGGCCGAGGTGACGGTCCGGTTCCGGGGCGGGAAGCTCGGCCCGCTCGACCGGGTCGTGAAGGAGGGGGACGTGTTCGCCGTCGCCCGGATCACCCGGACGACCCGCCAGGCCCCCCCGCCGGTCCGGACCGCGACCGGGAAGGTCGTCGCCCCGCCCCCCGGCTCGGTCCCCCCGCCCGCGCTCACCCCGACCCCCCGCGACGCGACCCTCCTGCGGGTCGCCGCGGCGCCGAAGGACGGGGCCGCCCGGTGTACCGTCCTGTCCAACTACCAGGGGTTCCCGGTCGGGGCGAACGTGATCGGGTACCGGTGCCTGAAGCTGACCACCGTGCAGGCCCCGGTCGCGGTCCGGCTGATCGGCGACGACGGGTCGGCCGCGACGACCCCGGTGGCGAACGTCCGGGCGACCGAGGCCGGGTTCGCGGCCCCGTCCGACCCGCGGGACTTCCTCGACTTCCGCGACGGCCTGTACCGGTCCGGCCGGCCGTTATCGAATGTGGCCTGTGTGACCGTCACGCTCGGCAAGACCGGGAAGAAGGAGTTCCCGGTCCCGGTCCTCGGGCCGGACCCGGTTACCCTCCGGTTCGAGGTGAGCCCGGAGGCCGAGGCCCGGGCGGTGTTCGAGCGGGCGGTGTTCGCGGCGTCGGCCCGGGCGGCCGACGCCCGGGTCGCGCAGGCGACGTGCTTCGACGCCGTGGCCAAGCTGATCGAGGGCCGGAAGAATGCGGACGCCCTGGCCCGGGCGAAGGCCGGGTTCGAGGCCGCGGACACGGCCGACAAGGTGATTTCCGAGGAGGCCCAACAGCTGAAGGGGCAGGCGGCCGCGGTCCCGGGGGCGGCGGCCCTGCTGGCCGCCGTGGACCAGCAGCTGGCGGCCCTGCGGGCGGCGAACGCCAAGCTCACGGAGGCCGTCAAGGAGCTGGAGGCGGTGGTGGCGAAGGAGGGCAGCTCGACCGCGGTCCCGCGGGAGGTCGAGGCCCAGGCGGTGAACGCCCGGATCAACTTCCTCCTCGCCCGCGGGGAGGTCGACGAGGCGCTCGGGGCGTACGACCAGCTCGCCACCCTGCTCCCGGACAACCCGGACGTGAAGGCCCGGCGGGACAAGCTGGCGGCGGAGTGGAAGCCGAAGGACGGGGACCACGCGAAGGCCCGCGACTACCTGCTGAAGACGTGGCCGGCGCTGGCGACGATCCAGGACCTGAAGGACAGCCTGCCGCAGCTGCGGACCGCGGTCGACGCGTGCAAGAAGGCCGGCGACAAGTACGCCTTCCGGCGGTTCCTGGGCGCCCTCGGCGGGTTCCCGCTGAAGCTCACCGACCTGATCAAGGACCTGGACGCGAACGCCGCCGCCGACCGGAAGGCGCTGGAGGACGCGAAGGCCGCCCGGGAGGTGGTCGGGAAGCTGGAGGAGGAGGTCGTGGAGTTCCTGAAGGCGCACCCATGACGGCCGGGCCTCGCTCTCGATCCGCGACGGCTGGTCCGCCCCGGTGGGGTGTTTCAGCCGACAAACACCCCGCCGGAAAACCCGGGAATGCCGTCGAAGGCAAAATCCACGGTGGCCGAGCCTGTGGCCAGGTTCTTGCCCAGGTAAGCGGTCAGCCCGGACCCGCCATTTGGCCCGGCCCCGGTGATCACATCGGCGTACGGGTCGTTGTCCAGATTCTTCACCGCCACGCGGATGCCGCCCCGGTTGGTCACCCCCCCGGCGAAGAAGTTGGCGATCGGGCTGCCGATCGCGGCCGTCGCCCCCCTGGTCAGGAGAGTTCGCCCGGAGATGATGAGGACCCTCGGCCCCCCTCCCGGTCCGGCTCCGAACACGAGGTCGTTGGTCCCGTCCCCGGTCACATCGCCGACCGCGACGTAGGCCCCGTTGCGGAGGGCCGGTTCGAACGCGAGGAAGTCCGGGACCGGATGGACGAACTGACCCTTGAGCAGGGCCGCCCCGTCGAACACCGAGATCCGCGGCCCGCCCCCGAACCCGGCGGAGACGATCAAGTCCGCGTGTCCGTCCCCGTTGATGTCCCCGACGGCGGCCCGGGCCCCGCCCCGGAAGTTCGGGTCGTCGATCCCGAAGAAGTTCGCGATCTCCTTGAAGTCCCCGCCCTCGAACACCTCGACCCGCGGGCCGCCGGACTGGTCCGGGGTGATGACCAGATCGGTCTTGCCGTTCCCGACGATGGTCCCGGCCGCCACGAACACCCCGCCGGTGAACGCCCCGAACGGCGTGACGTTGAACAACACCGTTCCGGTCTTCCCGTCGAGGACTTTGACCTCGGCGACCACCCCCGGTCCGGTCCCGACGGCGACGTCCGACACGCCGTCGCCGTTGAAGTCCCCGACTGCCGTCCGGACCCCGCCGGCGAAGCCGGGGAACGGCGTGAGCGTGGCGGCGACCGACCGATCCGGGTTGTACACCGTGACCGGCCCGGGGCCACCGGCGTCCGGCCCGACCGCGAATTGCGCGGTACCGACCAGCGAAGCGGACAGGGTCAGGGTCAGGACGCCGGGTCGGACGGTGACGGAGTAGTTCGTTGCCTGTCCGCCCGTCGCGTCGATCGCATACATTCCGGGCGGGCTCGCCGGGGTGGCGGCGGTCGACAGGACGATCCCGGAGATAACGCCCGGGGTGTCTCCGTTCACGAGCCCGGTGACCGTGTACGTCAACGCCGGGAGGGGGGTGTCGGCCGGGGCCGTCAGGCTGTCGGCGGTGACGGTCAGGGCGGCCGGGGTGACGGTCGCGCGGGCGGTGCCGCTACTGGGGTTGTAGACGGTGTCGCCGGAGTAGGTCGCGGTGACCGTGTCGGTCCCGGCCGGGAGGCGAGTGGTGGTCAGGGTGGCCGTGCCCCCGGATAGGGGCGCGGTCCCCAGGTCGATCGACCCGGCCGTGAACTGGACCGTACCGGTCGGGGTGGCCGCGGGCGCCCCGGATACGGACGCGGTGAGCGTGACCGACTGCCCGTACGTGGACGAAGTGGGCGTCGCCGTCGCCGCCGTCGTCGTCGCCGCCGACCACGCCGTCACCGTCATCTCGTTGCGGAAGCCCGTCGGGTTCAACCCCGTGCCGCCGTTGAAAACGATGAAGTCGAGCGTGTTCACGCCCGCGTGAAAGTATCTCCCATCGATCGAATACGGGGTCGGGACGTTGAACTGGTTGACGGTGTCGTTGATGCCGGTGCTCACCCCGTTGACAAGGACGTCGAGCAGGTCGTTGTCCGCGGCGGTTTGCCCGGAAAGGAATGCCGTACTCGGGATGAAGTTCGTCAGGTCTACTTGGGTCTGGTAAACGTACCGGCCGAGGGCGCTGCCGCCGGACTGGAAGGGCTGCGGTGCGATCCACTTGGAGGACGGCCCGTCCGGGTACCAGGGCGGGATCGGGTCCTGTGCCGCTTGCAGGACGACATAAGTGTTCGGGCCGGGCGTAATCGGGTCGGCGCTGGAAACCAGGGTGTAATGGGGGTCGACTGCTTCGTCCGGGAGAAGGTTCCCGTTCGCGTCCACCCCGGTGTTGAAGACCTGGGGACGACCGGTGGGCAGCAGTCCGTACACGCTCAGCACGTCGTTGGTGCCGACGTAGACGCGCCCGTTGGCTACGGTCGGCACCGCGAACGGGATGGCGATGCCGGTCTTGTCGCGGCCGTTCGCGGCCTGGTTGCTGTTGTAGAGTTCCTTGGAGAGGTCACTGGCGTCATACGCATGAAGGACGGCCGGGCCGCCGGGGTAGGCGTCCGTCTGCAGGGTCCAGACGATGCCGTCCTGGGTGCCGTTGGCGGAGATGCTCGGCGTCGCCCCGGGAAACCCAAAGGGGGTGGTGGCCCGGGAGGTCGGGGTGGGAGTCAGGGAACCGGATGCGAGTAACTGGAACGCCTTCAGGACGTCGCTGCTGCCGTTGAAGTCCAGCGACCCGTTGAAGTAGGCGGGCGTGCTCGAGACTTTGCCCAGGGCGTTGGGCAACTCCTGCACGACATGGTCCGTGGTGGAACTGTAGCCACCCATGGCGTCGCGGTTGACGACCAGGATCGTGCCGGTTTCGGACGACTGTACCAGCAGATGGGGAGTGGGTCCCGGCTGATCGGGCAATAGCAGAACCCCGCCGGACCCAAAGTTGATGCCGCCGGCGGCCAGCTGTGCCTGGTTGGACGGTGTGAAGTAATCCGCGACCGACAGGCCGGACTGGGTCGAGAGTTTTACGATACTGTCGCCGTAGTCGGTGCCGCCCTGGTTGACGTCGAAGGTCCCGTTGCCCGTGGAGAAGTAGATGTTGCCCTGGGAATCGGCCGCGAGCCCCCCGCCGCTCATCGAGATCCCGCCGCCGCTGCCGTTTGGAGTCGTGGCGAAGACGGCGCCCGGGACTGGCTGGAGCGTGCCCGCGTTGTACCCCACCACCCACCCTTGGAACGGCTCGCTACTGATGGATGACGCCCAGGCGATGTAGACCGCGCCGCCGAGCAACAACAGCCCGGGCTGAGGGTTCTCGCGGACCGCGTTGAAATGGACGGTGCCGCCCACACTGCCGTAGCCCGTACCGGGCACGGACGGCCCGCTGACGTAGGTGTAGGTCGCGCCGTCGAACTGAGTGTCCGCGATCGCCGTCGGCCCACCGAACTTCTCCGCCCCGGTCGCGACGTCGAGCGCGTGCAACTGCTGGACGTACGACGACACGCCGTTCGCGATCGTCTTGGTCGTCGCGACGACGTAGATCGTGCCGCTGGCGGGGTCGATCACCGGGGTGCTCGTGATCCCGACTTCCGGCGCGATGGCACCCGTGCCGTCGAATGCCGGGATCGTGGTGATCCCCGCGACCGGGTCGATGAAGCTGTCGTGCCAGATCGGGGCGCCGGGCCGGTCGGCGTTGAAGGCGTAAACGCTGTCGTGCTCGGTCGCGACGAAGACGAGGTTGATCGCTCCCTGCCCGGGAACTGAGACGTTCGATAGGACGAGCGGCTGAGCGTAGATCTGGCCGTCGACCCGGGCGGTAAACACCTGGCCGAAGGTGGCCGAGTTCACGTTCTGCGGGGTGAGAACGGATTCCCGGTCGTTCAGCCCGGTCCGTCCGTTGTCGTTGTGGTAGGTCAGGACGTCGGCGGACGGAGTCAACCGGGGCTCGAGTGCTTCGAGGGCCGGGCGGAGGACGGGCGGTTGGAGACGCAAGCGCGAGCGGAGCCGGTTGCGGATCACAGGGGCAGACCTTTGTGGCAAGGGGGGGATGAGGGGTGGGGTCTTCCGACCAAGCCCCTAGAGAACACCGCCGACGGAGTCGGACCGGCACGGCCTTTTGATCGAGGTTCGTCGTGGGCTATGTGAGTTCTGGGCCTCAGGGATCGCGAAGACTAAATTGACTACTCGGCTAGATCGCCCTGTGTTTGACACTAGATAGTGTAAAGTGAGGACGGCCGGCCACAAGCATCTTTGCCTTGGGTTCAGGGTTCTCGGGGTGAGCCGATGCCCTCCAGGCCGATGCCCTCTACTCTGTACTCCGCCCTCCCGTTCACCCGGAAGCACCCACCCATGAACCCCGCCTACGCCCTGGCCGACGTGTCGTCGGTGTTCAGCCCGTCGCTGGTGCTGTACCCGGAGCTGATCCGCCGGAACATCGCCCGGGTGGTCGAGATGGCCGGCGGCCCGGGCCGGCTCCGGCCGCACGTGAAGACGCACAAGACCCGCGAGATCGCCCGGCTGCTTCTCGACGCCGGGGTAACCAAACACAAATGCGCGACCATCGCCGAGGCCGAGATGCTGGCCTCCGCGAACGCCCCGGACGTGCTCATTGCGTACCCGCTCGTCGGCCCGAACCTCGGCCGGCTCGTCGCCCTGATCCGCAAGTTTCCTCAGACGCGGTTCTCCGTCCTGATCGACCACCCCGACTCGACGAAGGCGCTCTCGGACGTCGTTTCGGCCGCCGGCCTGACGGTCGGGGTCGTGCTGGACCTGGACGTCGGCCAGCACCGCACGGGGATCGCGGTCGGCGCCGCGGCCCTGGCGCTGTACGAGGGGGCGGCGAAGCTCCCGGGGCTGCGGCCGGAGGGGTTCCAGCTGTACGACGGGCACAACCACCAGGAGTCGCGGGCCGAGCGCGAGGCGGCCGTCCGGGCGCTCCTGGCCCCGGTGCTGGAACTGCGGGCCGAGGCCGAGCGGCGGGGCGTCCCGGTCCCCCGGCTGGTGTGCGGGGGGACGCCGACGTTCCCGGTGTTCGCCGGCCTGACCGACGTGCCGGGGGTGGAGTGCTCCCCGGGCACGTTCGTGCTGCACGACGCCGGGTACGGAGCGCGGTACGCCGACCTCGCGGGCATCACCCCGGCGGCGGTGCTGGTGACGCGGGTGATCAGCCGGCCGACCGCGGACCGGGTCACGCTCGACCTGGGGAACAAGGCGGTGGCCGCCGACCCACTTCTGGAGAAGCGGGTGAAACTGCTCGACTTCCCCGAGTACAAGACGGTCGGGCACAACGAGGAGCACCTGATCGTCGAGACGGCCGGGGCCGGCCGGTACACGCCGGGCGACGTGGTGTACGCCCTGCCGGGGCACGTCTGCCCGACGGTCGCGCTGCACAAGGAAGTCCTGATCGCCGAGGGCGGGAAGGTGGTCGGCCGGTGGGCCGTCGCGTCGCGTGACCGGGTGCTGACGGTGTGAGGCGAGCGGTCTGAGGCGAGCGGGGGGGGCTCATCCCCCCCGCCCGCCGGGTGGTTGGCCACTCGTTGCCCTCCGGTGGCCTTCTGGTGTCCACTGTTCGCCCGCGACCCGATCGGTTACCCTGCCGGTATCCGGGCCCCGCACTTCTCATCTCGCGGGGCACAGGGTTGCCCCGTCTACCCCGTACCATTCCCGACACCGGAGGTTCCTTCCCATGACCACGCTCACCCGCCGGGATTGGCTGCGGGCCGCCGCCCTGGCCCCGGCTGCAGTCACCGTCTCGGGGGGCTTATGCCCCCCGCTCGCCAATGCCGCCCCGTCGGCCGACGACGTCAAGACGGTGGTGGACAAGGCGGTCAAGTTCCTGGCGACCAAGCAGAAGGACAACGGCGACCTCGCCCCGGACCCGCGGGTCGGGCCGGGAGTGACCGCGCTGGCCGTCGCCGCCCTGGCCCGGAACGGGTACGGGGCCGAAACCCCGGTGGTGGCCAAGGGGCTGACGTTCCTGGAGAAGAACATCCAGCCGGACGGCGGGGTGTACAGCAAGGGGCTGGCGACGTACACGACGTCGCTCGCGATCGTGGCGTTCAAGGAGGTGAACACGGCCGGGAAGTACGACAAGGTGATCGACGCCGCGACGAAGTTCGTGAAGGGCCTGCAGTACGGGGAGGGGCTCGACCCGAAGGACGTGAAGTACGGCGGGGCCGGGTACGGGAACCAGGGCGGGCGGGACCGGCCGGACCTGTCGAACACGCACTTCATGGTGGAGGCGATGCTCGCGGCCGGGGTGTCGAAGGACGACCCGGCGGTCAAGCGGGCCCTCACGTTCATCAGCCGGAGCCAGAACCTCAAGAGCGAGTACAACGACCAGCCGTTCGCGGGCAAGACGGACGACGACGACAAGGGCGGGTTCGTGTACACCCCGCTCGACCAGGACAACGAGAAGAGCGACAAGCGGACGGCGGCGGGCGGGCTGCGGAGCGAGGGCGGGATGACGTACGCCGGGCTGAAGAGCTTCCTGTACGCCGGGGTAGGGAAGGACGACCCGCGGGTGAAGGCGGCGGTCGGGTGGATCCGGAAGCACTACACGCTGACCGAGAACCCGGGGCAGGGGCAGGCGGGGTTATTCTACTACTACGTGACGTTCGCGAAGGCGATGGAGGCGCTCGGGGAGGACCCGTTCGAGGACGCGAAGGGAACCAAGCACGACTGGCGGCAGGAGCTGTTCGACGAGCTGATGAAGAAGCAGAAGGCGGACGGGAGCTGGGCGAACGAGAACAAGGCGTTCATGGAGAACGCCCCGGAGCTGGCCACCGCCTTCGCTGTGTTAGCACTGTCCTACTGCAACACTCCCAAGAGGTAGGGTTTGGCTTGGTCCGCCTCGCACCCTGACCGGCGTGGGCATTAGCCCCAGGAGTTGGCCGTGGACCGGGACGCCGTAACCGATCTCGTCGAGCGGGAACTGGCGGCCACCGGCGACCCCGCCGTCCAGGCCGTCATCCGCCAGTACCGGGTCGAACCGTACCCGGTCGATCTCGACTGGAGTTTCGGCCCGCCCTACCGGCCGCACGCCTGCTGGGTGGTCCTCGACGGCTTGCCGTGGAGGACCACCGTCGGGGTCGTTCACTGCGACGATGGGTTCGGCCCGGATCGGCCTTGGGGTCTGGTGTTCCTGCGAGGGTCGAACCGGAGCATGGGCATACCCGACCAGTGGTACGCCACCCTCGCAGACTTCGTGAAGGACAACTGGGTGCCGGAAGACGGGGGTACAGTCGATCAACGCAAACAGTCCTGAGCGGGCGACCGCGTTCGCTATTCTGGCGCTGAGCTACACGAAGAAGAAGTGACCGGAGGGTCGCCCGCCGAGACGGATCGGGTGTTGCCGCCTCGCCCGGGCGCCTCACCCGATGGATTTTTCGGCCGGGCGCGGCGGGTGATCGCCCGAGAGCCGGGGCAAGGGGGTCTGGGATTCGGTCGGCAACCGGCTGCGGAGGGACCGGATTTCCTCCAGGAGCACCGCCCGTTGCCGCCCCAGCTCGGCCTCCCGCTCCTCCAACTCTCCCCGCAGGGTCCGCTCCAGTTCGTCGAGTTCGTCCATCCGCTTCTGCATCCCCAGCTCGTTCCGCCCGACCTCGATCAGCCGGCGGTCGAGGGCGGTCTGCTTGGCCGCGAGTTCCGCCCGGATCACCTCGGCCTCGGTCTTCCGTAGCTCCAGCCGTTCGACCACCGGACGGAGCTCGGCCACCAGCCGGGACAGTTCGACCGCTTCCGCTTCTAGTTTTGCCCGCCGGTCTTCCCCGGCCGCCGCCGCGGCCTCCTGTTCCGCCAGGGCGGCCGCCCGCCGGTCGACCTCGACCTCCCGGGCCGCAACGGCGTCGGCCGCCTGTCGCAGGTCGCCGTCCCGGCGGTCCAGGTCCACTCGCCGGGCTTCCAGGACCGCGGCCTGCCGGCGCAACTCGACGGTCCGGGCGACGCACGTTGCTTCGTGGCGGGATTCGGCCTCCGCGATTTCCAGCCGGGCTTTTCCCAGCCGGGCCAGCTGCCCGGCCATGTAAGTGTTGAACCGCCTCACCTCGGCTTTGACCCACTCGGGTTCCGTGGCGACGTCCGGGTCGAGTGCGGCAGCCGGCCGGCCGGCTTCGACGACCGGAACGCCCTCGGCGTTCGGGGCGACCGGGGGGGACGCTGACGCGGCGGGCGGCAGGGCCGGGGCGGAATCGACCCACACCCCGAGGCCGTCCGGTATCTCGACCAGCGGGGCGGGTTTATCCAGGGCGAACACAGTTCTGCAAACCGGGCACGTCGCCAGAGGGCCGGCCGCTTCATCCGGCAACCGACCCGTGGCGCGACAGTTCGGGCAGGAAACGGGGATCGGCATCGGTCAGCTCCGTTCAGGCCCCCACGCCCGAGCTCACGCCCTCTAACGGATCGGAGGCAACATCAGTATTTAGCACCAAATCTCAGGGAGTGGGCGACAGTGTCGTCCTGCTCGTTGCGGCAGTCGGTCCGTGGCGGCTTTTGCCTCGCGGGTCGGCAGGAAATCCGCCGGTCGCCCGCGGGCTCCCGGCCTGGCAACGCCGCGACTGGCTGTCCCCGTCCCGCACGGTTGAACTGCACCGTGCGAATGAAGGGAGCATAGCCGGGATGGTTCGGAGGTGTTGGGCGTCTCACTGCTTCGTGGCCGCCGAATGGGGTGAGGGTGGGCAAGTCCTGGTGATCGCGTTGGAGACGCACCACTGACGCCGGCAGCACTCCCCTTGTGACCGCCTTCGCCGTCCTGGCACCGAGCTACACGAAGAAGAAATAGGCCACATGCCGCGGGGGCGTCGCACAGGGCCGAGGCCGGCCCGTGGTTGTTCCCAGTTTCACTATCGGCCGGCCGACACGAACACGGCCGGCTACGGCCTGTAGCTCGGCGCGATTTCCGCCCGTCCGGGTTACTTGAGGTCGGGGGTCAGCGGGTTACCTTTTCGTCCGCAACAAGTCGGCCGGCATGGGGGAGATCACAGCCCGTCTGGGAAGGGAATGTCGAGCTTCCGGCAAATCCCTCGGACGAGAGGCTTCTTGATAGTGCGGTGCCGCGGAACTGCTGCCTTCTGCCCGTTCGCCGGGTTCAGCCACAAATCGTGTTTCGCGCCGTGACGGTGCAGCTCACAGCCCTGCGAGCGGAGATGTCCTTCGAACTCGCGGCGGTTCATCGTCGCGCCCTATTGGTCCCGGGTGGAAGGGCCGGCGCTCAACCCGCCTTCTGTTTTTTCCGGCGCGGGGCAGGCTTTCGTCCCGCCCCGGCCGCCTTGCGCTCCTCTTTGAACAAGGCGATTACGTCGCGGGCGTTGTCGAACGCCTCTTCCAGTGTCTCCGCTTGCGTCAGGACGTCCGGGTCGAACGGCGAGGTGACGACGTACCCGCCCTCCTCCGCGACTTCCAGCGTCAGCACCAGCTTCCCGTCCGTTACCGTGAACCGTGTCGGCTTCTTGGCCATGTCGCTCTCCGGTTCGGAGCTACCCAGGATGCTTTGATATCCGGATATCGGGGACGACACAAGCCGGGCCATTTTCGCTACACTGTTCCCATCCCTCCCCTTGCCCCACCCGCCCGGGTCCCATCTCATGGAACTCACCGACCTCTCGTGGCCGGCGGTCGCCGCGTTGCCCCGGACCACCCCCGTCGTCTTCCCGGTCGCCGCCCTCGAACAGCACGGCCGGCACATGCCCGTGTTCACCGACTCCCTCCTCCTCGGCGAAGTCGTCCGCCGCGTGAAACAGACCACCGCCGCGACCAAGTGCCTGTTCGCGCCGCTCCAGTGGCTCGGGAACTCGCACCACCACCTCGACTTCCCCGGCACCCTCTCCGCCTCCCCCCGCGTCTACCTCGACCTCCTCAAGGACCTCGCCAACAACTTCCTCGCCCACGGGTTCACCCGCGTCGTGTTCGTCAACGGGCACGGCGGGAACATCGTCCCGCTCCAGCAGGCCCTCTTCGAGCTGAAACAGGACCGCCGCCGGGAGCGCGACCTGCTCCTCCTCTCGCTCACCTACTGGGACGCGGCCGGCAACCCCGCCGACACCATCCCCGGGCTCGTCCAGAAGCAGATGGGCCACGCCTGCGAATGGGAAACGTCGATGGTCCTCCGGCTCAACCCCGGGCTCGTCGGCGACGTGAAGGGCGTGCCCGAGGTGCCGTTCGGGAAGGGGTTCGCCCCCGGCCACCGGGCGTGGGTGATGCCCGACCGGAGCGAGCCCGGGCACATCGGGGCGCCGGCCGCCGCGGCGGCCGAGAAGGGCGAGGCGCTGTTCCAGTTCTTCGCCGCCGGCGTCGCCGCGTACCTCGACCGGGTCGCCGCGTGGGCCGGGCAGTCGTGGGACGCATGAGAGTGCTTCGGGAGTGCTGAGTGCTGAGTGTGCTCTGTCGAAATCCCCGGTTGAGCTCTCCGTAGGGGGCCTCCTTGTAGGGTGGGTCGAGTCATCGAGGCCCACCGTGAGGAACACCGGTGGGCCTCGATGACTCGACCCACCCTACAAAACCAAGCATTCCGACAAAGCATGCCGAGTGCTGAGTGCCGAGAAGTGCATCCTGCCGCGGTTCAAAGGTGTTCTCACCCATGATTGACCAACAATCGGTCCCGAGTACCCCGCCCCCCGCCCCTCGCACCCCGGACGCACTTCCGAAGCACTCCTCCGCCTGGAAGTGGTGGGTTTGTGGGGTGCTCCTACTCGCCACGTTCCTGAACTACATGGACCGGCAGGCGCTGGCGGTCACCCTGCCCGAGCTGAAGCGGGAGTTCAACCTCGCGGAGCGGCGGGTCGGCCAGGTCGAGGGGTGTTTCGGGTTCGCGTTCGCGGCCGGGTCGATCGCCTTCGGGCTCCTCGCCGACCGGTTCGGGCCCCGCCGGCTCTACCCGCTGGTCCTTGCCGGCTGGTCGCTGGCCGGGATCGCCACCGGGTTCGTCGGGCGGCCGGAGATCACGGGGTTGTTCGAACTGCCCGACGACGAGTCCGGGGCCGGGACGTTCCGCTGGCTCCTCCTCTGCCGCACTGCCCTCGGGGTGTTCGAGGCCGGGCACTGGCCGTGCGCGCTCATCACCGCCCAGCGGTTGCTGACCGCCGCCGACCGGCCGCTCGGGAACGGGATCTTGCAGAGCGGGGCGGCATTCGCGTCGATCCTGATCCCCCTCTACGCCGAACTCCTCGAGTCGTGCGGCTGGGGGTGGCCGGTCGTGTTCTGGTCGGTCGGGGTGGGCGGGCTTCTGTGGGTGCCACTGTGGCTGGTGTTCGTCCGCCGGGGTGACCTCGACGACCATCCGGCCGAAAAGATCGCCCTCGACAAGACCCGTGTTCCGTCCGCCCCGACATCCCCTCCGGACCGGTGGGGCTTCACCCGCCGGCTGGTCGTTCTCGGGACGGTGGTCGGGTGCCTGACTGTGAGCTGGCAGTTCCTCCGGGCGTGGCTCCCGCTGCTGCTCGACTTCCACGGGTATACCCGACTGGACACCCGGGTCGCGACCTCCGGGTACTTCATCGCCGCGGAAGCCGGGTGCATCCTGGCCGGGGCGGCGGTGAAACTGTTGGCGAAGCAGGGGTGGGCGGTCCACACCGGCCGGGTGCTGATGTTCACCGGGTTCGCCGGCCTGACCGCCGTGGCCGTCGCGGTTCCGTTCGTCGGGTCCGGGGCGGTGATGATCGCCGGGCTAATGATCGCCGGGGCCGGTATCCTCGGCCTACACCCACTGTACTACGCGCTCAGCCAGGAGCTGCCGCGGCGGCGGATGGGGGCACTGTCGGGAACACTCGCCGCCGGCGGATGGGTGGTGTCGAGTGTGTTCCAGATCCTGATCGGGGCCCGCATCCAGGAAACCCGGAGTTACGACGTCGGCCTCGTCATCGCCGGGCTTGCCCCGGTCGTCGGGCTGGTCGCGCTCCTCGTCCTGTGGAAGCCGGACCGGGCCTCGGGGTCGTGAGTTACGCCGGCACAGGGCGGGAACACCATCGGGCAACCCCGCCTTGTAGGGCACGCACTGCGTGCCGTCTTGGCAGCGACGGCACGCAGTGCGTGCCCTACAAGAGGAAAGCCGGACCGGGCCGCCGGCCCGTGAGTCACGCCGGCACAGGGCGGGCCCGCCACCGGGCGATCCCGCCGGCCAGCCAGACGGCCCGCGCCACCCCGTAGGCCGCGACCCCGACCGCGAGCCCGCCCGCCACCGCGACCCCGAACATCCCGGCGAGAAGCCCGACCTGCTCCGGCCACGTCGCCCGAGGAACCCGCGCGAACAGGACGACGACCGCGACGACCGCCACGCACCACCCGGCGGCGGACAGGGTCGACAACTCCGCGGCCGGATCGGGCGAGGCCGGGGCGGTGTGGGCGGCGGGCGGGGCCTCGGACCGGCTCGCGGGCGGCGGCTTCACGCCGGCGCCCGGGGCCGCTTCGAATACCAGTGCGGGCGGCGCGTCCGGGACCGCCCCCGGGCCCCCCCCCCCCCCCCCCCCCCCCC
>JAQGHQ010000422.1 GCA_028288765.1 Gemmataceae bacterium
TCCCGAACCGGACGAACCGGACCGACCCGTGGCCGTTCGACCCGGACGGGTACAAGGAGCGGACTCGGGTCGAACGGTTGTTCGGCAAGGTCAAGCCGTTCCGCCGGGTGGCGACCCGCTACGAAAAACTCAAGCAGACATTTCTAGGAGTTATTCACTTGGCACTCGGATTCATCCGACTCAGACGGCTCAAACCGACTGCGATCGTCAGCACGACCTAACTTCCCGGCCCGCCAAGCCCGTAAATCGGCACAGACGTTGCACCACTACCCTCAGCGGCTTTCGGGCCGAATGCATCTCCGCCCGCCTCGCTCGTCACACCGGAAGGGGGGGCAACCCATGCGTGCGTATCTTCTGTCGGCGGCGGTCGTCGCCACTCTGGCCCTGACGACACCGGACGCGAAGGCCCAGATCATCGCCTTCCCGTCGATCAACACCAGCCCGTACGCCTACCCGGGCTACGTC
Organism: Gemmataceae bacterium; assembly: GCA_028288765.1. Taxonomy (GTDB): domain Bacteria; phylum Planctomycetota; class Planctomycetia; order Gemmatales; family Gemmataceae; genus Urbifossiella. Next base: position 466 of record JAQGHQ010000422.1, read on the forward strand.
TACCCGGCGAGCTACGCCTATCCCGCGTACTCCTACAGCTACCCGTCGTACTCCTACAGCTACGGGTACAACTACCCGGGCTACACGACCTACACCTACGGCTGGTCGAACCCGTACTCGACGTGGAACTGGGCGGGGTACCAGACCTATCCGACCTACTACCCGACCTACCTCGGCGGCTATCGCGGTTGGCGGCGCTGGTGACAAGCTAAACGATGCCCGACGGCCACCGGAGTGATTCGGTGGCCGTGTCCGTTTAGTAGCGGGTCAGAACAGGCTCGGCTGCCGGAGCAAATCGGCCACGGCCTGACGCATCCGGTCGAGTTGGACCCGCTGGCTCTCCTCGTGCGAATATGCCGGGGACAGTAGCCGGGTGAGGAGGCACTCGAACACGCGCCCGAGACCGAGGAGCAGGAGCTGTCCGCTGCCCATAAGGGCGGGGACATGCCCGACCAGCTGGGATACCCCTCCGGGCGGACTGCGGGCCGGGACGACGGTCCCAAGGGGTAAGGTGCGGCCTGATTCCTTTGGTGGCTGAATGCGTAGACCGTTACCCCCGCTTGCCTTGCCCATCCCGCAAACTCGTTCTACGCTTCCTTGGCATCCGTGCTTTACCACGATGCCGACTCGTTTCGCCTCTGAGGGGGGAGGCGGTTCGAGCAGCCAGGCTACGAAAGGGATGGACGGGATCCGTGAGTAGATCTGGTATCCGGACGGGGTCACTCCCGTCCGGTTTTTTTGTGTCCAAGTCAGATGGCTGGCTTACTCGTCAGTTCCCACGCCAGCTTCTCCTGCGTCGGGTGGCTGTCTACGCGGGGCCTCTCCTCCCGTCTCCATCTTCTTCCTCCCCGTTCCCCGATTAACTTCCATCCCGACTCACGAAGGCTCGCACCGCCCTCGTCCGTCAGAGGAGGAAGGTCATCTCGACTGCCCCGACGCCCCGCTGATAGAATCCTTCCTCTCGAACGAACCGCGAGACTCGTGCATGCGATTCTGCGTACTGATCCTCCGGGAACTCCTTGCCGCAGCACTTCTTCTGTGGTTAGTACTGGCCCCACTGATCTGGATACTGGGTCGCGGCGTAGGGCCAGACTCGAAAGAGCCTTCCGGGATCGCGGCGGTGGGCTATTTCCTCCTCCTGTGGAGCCTTCCCGCCCTTACGCTCGCTGCTCCGCTGTTTGTGCTCTCGCGCGTCGCACGCCGATTGGCTGGACGAACTGACTCGCAAGAATAGTCACCCACCCCGAACTGACCGTTCTCTCGGCGTTCAGGTCGGCGGGGGGGCGGTCACGCAGCCACGACGATGTCTGCGAACATCCCTGCGTCCTTCCGCAACCGCTTCTCGGCTACGCGAGCGGACACACTCCCTCATCGAACGTGTCAAGGCGACGTACCGGCACTTGCGCGACAACGCCGCGGATGCTATCAGGGAACGGCAACCGGAAAGGGAGATGGGGTATGTCGGGAGATAAGAGTCTGAGCTCGACTGATGCCGATTCTGGCGGCCGTCCGTGGTGAGGTATCATGCGGGTTGTTGACGACCCCACGGCCTCGCCCACGGACGGCCGCCATGATTCTACCACCCGAGGCCCACCCGCTGGTGCAGGTTCTGGCCCTGCACTTCACCAGCCCCACCTACCAGCGGTTCTCGGCCCTCCTGGTCGCGGCCGTCCTGACCGCCGGCCGGCGGACCGTCGCCCACCTCCTCCGCACCCTCCGGCACCTGGCCCCCGGGCACCCCACCGCCTCCCAGCGCGTCCTGTCCCGCGCCCCCTGGTCCGGGCTCCGGGTCGGCTGCGCCCGGACCCCGTTCCGGCTCGACCACCTGGTCCCGGAGGGCCCCGTCCGGCTGGCCGGGGACGACACCGTGGACGGGCACCCGGGCAAGAGCGTGTACGGCCGGGCCCGGCACCGCGACGCGGCCCGCTCGTCCCGCGCCTCCACCGCCCGGCGGTACGGGCACACGTGGGTCGTCCTCGCCGTCCTCGTCAAGTTCCCGTTCGCCACCCGCCCGTGGGCCCTGCCGGTGCTCGTCGACCTGTGCCGCTCGGAAGAAGACGACCGGAAGTGGAAGCGGCCGCACCGCACCCCGGCCCAACGCATGGGCCGGCTGGTCGGTGCGCGGCTCATGCGGTTCCCGGACCGGACGTTCGTGTTCGCCGGGGATGCCGGGTACGGGGCGCACGAGGTCGCCCGGTTCTGCCCCCGCCACCGGGACCGGTTGACGCGGGTCAGCCAGTTGCACCCGGACGCGAACCGGTTCGCCCCGCCCCCGCCGTACTCCGGTACGGGCCGGCCCCGGGTCAAGGGCGGCCGCCGGCCCAACCCCCGCCCGGCCGTCGTCCGGGCGGTCGGGTGGTCCGGCGGGGGCCAGCGGCGGGTCGATCCCGTTGAGGGCACCGGGCACCGGTACCAGGCGGGCCAGGGGTTGGTCCCGGTCCGGTGGGTGCTCGTCCGGGACACGACCGGGACCCACCGGGACGAGGACTTCTTCACCACCGACCCGAGCTTGACCGGGGCGACCGTGATCGATCACGCCCGCGGGCGCTGGGACATCGAGACCACCGTTCAAGAAAGGCGCTCGGACTTGGGTTGGGAGACGACCCGGGGCCGGTGCGAGAAGACGGGGCCGCGCGCGGCCCCGTGCCTGCTGGGCCTGTCCTCGGTGGTCGCGGTCCTGTTCCCCGCATTGCCGGCGGCGAAGCGGACCGGGGCCGTCGCGTGGCCGGGGAAGGCGACGGTGCCGCTCTCCGACGCCCGGTGCGCGGTTCGGCGGTGGCTGGGGGGCGAAGCCGTTTTGCCCCAGGCCGGGGACCCCACGGGTCTCCAGAAACTCCCGGACCCGATCCGCGAACTACTCCTGGCCACGCTCGCCCCGGCGACCTGAACCGTCAGAACCGGCATCAGTCGAGCTGAGGCAACTTGAGCAAAAGCCGCCAATCCGGGTCCCCTTTCGACGTGGCGTCCCGCACGGGCGAACCTGACCCGGCCAACTGGACGGCCTACGACCGCATCTCCACCCAGACGAACGGCGGCGTGCGGGCCGCCGACAGGATCAACAGGTCCTGTGGCTCAGCATTCGGCAAGGCGATCTTGACCCGCTGGCCCGCATTCAAGCCGAGGCCATCCCACTCGTCGCAGGAAAGCCGCAGCCGGAGGTTCCCGCCGTCAGTTGTGTAGTACCCGTAGACAGTCGCCTGGTTTAGCCTGACCGGCCCGGTCCCCTGCATGGCTTCTCTCCTCGGTCATCGTGCCTTGGGAGGAGAGATTCGCACGACAGGTGCCGGGCGGCAATCTGCGTAGCGGGCGGGAAACCATTCGGACCGGGTGTGGTGGAGTGTGCGAACGGCCGACCTGGGGCGGCCGTGGAAGTGATGCATAATTGATCGGAATCAATTAAACGGCGATCCACCCCGGGCCGGGCCGCTGGCCCGTCTCCGGGAGAGGCCAAGCCGACCACGCGTGTGCGTGCGTGGCCGGCGTCGGGCGGCGGGTGTTACAAAGATCGACTCGATCATCTTCCTGGTGGCCGGCCGGGGCCTGAGAAGTTCCGGATGAGTACCTCCCCGCCAGAAAACCATCGGGAGATATCCTCGGGACAAAACACCAGGGTTTCCGGGCCGGCTGGACCGTGACACCCGGCCCGGCCGGGCCACTGACGGGACCACGGCATGCACAACCTCGACCTCGTCTTGACGCTCGCCGGCGGGCTCGCCGCCGCCCTGGCCCTCGGGTACGCGACCCACCGGCTCGGCCTCTCGCCGATCGTCGGCTACCTGCTGGCCGGGGTCGCGGTCGGCCCCCACACCCCGGGGTTCGTGGCTGACCGGCACACGGCCGAGCAGCTGGCCGAGGTCGGGGTCATCCTGCTCATGTTCGGGGTCGGGCTCCCCTTCCGGGTCGAGGAACTTCTCGCGGTCCGGCGGATCGCCCTCCCCGGGGCGGCCGCCCAGTGTGCGGCGGCCACCGCCCTCGGGGCCGGGGTCGCCCTGGGGTTCGGGTGGGGCGGGCCGGCCGCCGTCGTGTTCGGGCTCTCGGTGTCGGTCGCCAGCGCGGTCGTCCTGACCCGGGTGCTCGCGGACCACCACGCCCTGCACACCCCGGCCGGACACGTCGCCGTCGGCTGGCTCGTCGTCCAGGACCTGTTCGCCGTCCTGGTGCTGGTCCTCCTGCCGGCGGTCTTCGGGGCCGGGGCGGTCGGGCCGGGGCGGCTCCCGCTGGTCCTCGGGCTGGCGGCGGTCAAGATCGGCGTCCTGGTCGCCGGCGTCCTGGTCGTCGGCGGCCGGGTGGTCCCGTGGCTGCTCCGGCATGCGGCCGCCACCGGGTCCCGCGAGCTGTTCACCCTGACGGTCCTGGTCGTGGCCCTCGGGGTCGCGGTCGGGTCGGCCGAGCTGTTCGGGGCGTCGATGGCCCTCGGGGCGTTCCTGGCCGGGATGGTCGTCGGGCGGAGCGACTTCAGCGTCCGGGCGGCAACCGAAGCCCTGCCGATGCGGGACGCGTTCGCGGTCTTGTTCTTCGTTTCGGTCGGGATGCTGCTCGACCCGGCCTTCCTGCTCCGGGCCCCGGGGCGGGTGGCCGCGACCGCCGGGGTGGTACTGGTCGGCACCCCGGTCGTCGCCCTGGGGGTCGTCCTGGCCCGCGGGTACCCGCCCCGGGTCGCCCTCCCGGTGGCCCTGTCGCTGGCCCAGGTCGGGGAGTTCTCGTTCATCCTGGCGGCCGCCGGAGCGGGCCTCGGGGTCCTCCCGGACGAGGCCACCCAGATCCTGGTCGCGGTCGCGATCGGGACCATCTCGCTCAACCCGCTCGTGTACCGGCTGGCCGCCCCGGTCGAATCCTGGGCGGCCCGACGGCCCCGCCTCTGGCGGCTGCTGATCGCCCGGGTGCGGGAGCAGTTGCCCGGGGCCCCGGCCCCGGCGGGCGTGGACCCGGCCTACCGGGCGGTGGTGGTCGGGTACGGGCCGGTCGGCCGGACGGTCTGCCGGCTCCTGCGGGAGAACGGGATCGAGCCGACGGTCATCGAGCTGAACATCGACACCGTCAGCCGGCTCCGGGCGGGTGGCGTCCCGGTCGTCTACGGGGACGCCACCCGCCGAGATACCCTCCAGGAGGCGGGGGTGGACCGGGCCGGGAGCCTGCTCCTGAGTTCGTCGGGGATGACGGGGAGCGAGGAAGTGATCCGGCTGGCCCGGGAGTTGAACCCGGGAGTCCGGGTGCTCGCCCGGTCGGGGTACGTCCGGGAGCTCCCGGCGTTGCAGCGGGCCGGGGCGGAGGGGATGTTCAGCGGGGAGGGGGAGGTGGCCCTGGCCCTGACCGAGGCGATCCTCCGGCGGCTCGGGGCCACCCCGGAGCAGACCGACCGGGAGCGGGAGCGGGTCCGACTCGAACTGGTGGGCGGCCACGCGGGGGACGCGGCCGGTTCCCCGGAGCCGTTCCTCTCGGCCGCCCCGGACCGGGGGCGTTCGGACCGACCAGTAGGCCCCGCGGCCGGAGCGACAGACCGGCCCGGGACCGACCGGGGGTGAGCCCCGCAGGTCAGGCGGCGAACCGGGCCGGTGACCGGAACGCGAGGAATCGGCTCGGGTTGGTTCCGTGACCGGCTGGTGAAATATCCGGAGCCGGGCCGCAGCCGCCCCCGCCCGGCTACCACCGCACCCGGTCCAGGCCATTCCGCCACGTCCTTGCGGTACAGCTGCCTTCAGGTCAGGCGGCCGAACCGATCCCCGAACCCGGGGCGGACATCCCGCGGAAGTGCCGGCAGCTGTCGAGTCCGTACCCCTCTCGGGTCAGGTTCGCATGGTACCCGACGGCCCGCTTCTGTCGGGAAGGGCCATCCACTCCGCGAACGAGGGATTCCGGGCGTACTTCACCGAGGGCCGGGACATCAGCGACCGCCGGATTCTCCTCGACGTGGTGGCCGGGGCCGGGCTGGATCCCGCCCGAGCCGAGGCCGAACCGGAGGGCGACGGCGGTCGTCCTCTATGCATTTTGACGAGGAAACCAGGGCGTTGGGCGGGAGTGGACGATGAGCAGGTGCAGGACGTTGCGGGTGGGAATCCGCAACGATCACGGAATCGGGTTGGTCGTCAAAACTGATGGATCAAATTGCCCCCTGTCGGAGAATAAGAACCAGACGAAGTGGGTGCCGAGGTGCCAGTTGATGCCGAGTAGTCCGTTGAGCGTGGTCGTCCAACAACTCCGTGCCGCCGCCGAGCGGGACGGGGCCGGGAAGACCGATGGGGAACTGCTGACCCGCTTCCTGAGCAGGCGGGACGACGACGCCCTCGCCGCTCTGGTGGAGAGGCACGCCCCGATGGTGTGGGGCGTCTGCTGCCGTCTCCTTCGCAACCCTCACGACGCCGAGGATGCGTTTCAGGCCACGTTCCTCGTACTCGTCCAGAAGGCGGCGACGGTCGTGCCCAGAGAGATGGTGGCGAACTGGCTCTACGGTGTTGCTCAACAGACGGCGGTGCGGCTGAGGGCGACGGCGGCGAAGCGGGGCGGGCGTGAGATGCAGATGAACGAAATGCCCGAACCCGCCGTTGCCGAACCACGTGACCATGAACTTCTGTCGCTGCTGGATCAGGAGTTGAGCCGGCTACCGGAGAGGTTCCGAGCCTTGATCGTCCTGTGTGACCTGGAAGGCAACACTCGTAAGGAGGTGGCCCGGCAACTCGGCTGCCCCGAAGGCACGGTGGCGAGCGGTCTTGCCAGGGCGAGAGACCTCCTGGCGAAGCGGTTGGTTCGGCGTGGGCTGGCGGTTTCCGGCGGGTCTTTGACGGCAGCACTCTCGCATTCCGTGGCGTCGGCGGACGTACCGCCGACTGTGGTGATTTCCACGATCAAAGTGGCAACTCTCCTTGCGGCGGGGAAGGCGGCTGGGGTGATCTCCAGTCCCGTAGCCACTCTCACACAAGGCGTGCTGAAAACCATGTTCCTACACAAGATCATGACCACGACGATGGTCGTGCTGGCGTTGAGCGTGGCGGTTATCACCGGCGGGAGCCTTGCGATAGGTCAGACCGAGGGAACGAGCAAGCCGAAGGTCGGGTAGGAAGTGAAGCCACCTCCTGCGGAGAAGCCTGTGGAGCCGGCAGCGAAACAGGAGAAGGAAGCATTCACCGCCTGGGGCAAGGAGGGCGGTGGCCTGCAAGCGGGGTTGGGCTTCCGCCCCGGAGAGAAACGGGCCTACCACCACGGCGAGACGGTCACGCTCGTCGTCCGGGTCCGCAACGTCGGCAAGGAGGCGGTGAAGTTCCAGTACCTCAAGCAGTTCTTGGACGAGAAACCACCCGCCGTGACGGACGCGGATGGCAAGGCGGTCGCCCAAGGAGGAACCAGCGTCTTTGGCATTCACAGTCCGGTGGACGTGACCTTGGAACCGGGCACGGAAATTGAGCTCGAGTCGAGAATGCACGGAGCGTCCGGCCTGCGGTATGAACTCAGCCCGGCAAGTGGCGGGGAAAAGAAGACGACCAAGGAGTTGCCGCTCCTGGTGGGCACCGGGAAGTTCCGCCTTCAGTACGAGCAAGTTCTTGGGAACTCCTCGTCGGGGTTTATCAAGCACGATCCCGCTCTGAGCAAGCTCGCCACCGGAAAACTGGAACTCGTGGTCGAAGCCGATCCCCCGCAACCGAAGGCGGATACGCCGCACATTGTTGAAAAGCCCGACATGAAGGGGCGAATGGCGTCCCAATTGCCCGAGAAGGTGGAACGGGTGGGCGGGGAGCCGACCCAGGAGGACATCTTGAGGCTGAGCAAGACGTTCTTTTCCAAGATGCGAACCTACCCCGACATCCGATTCCGGGAATTCTTCGACCCGCGATACCTCAAGAAGCATGGCCTGACGGACCGTGACATCGCCTTCGAGGTCGCCGGGGACCGGGGCATTTACAACATCGAGGTGGCCGACGACAACCGAACGGTCCTGTGTACCGTGGACACGACCAAGGACTCAAAGGTGGTCCGAGAGGTCATCCTCATTCGGTGGGTGATCCACGAGGGCTGCTTGTACGTCTCGCCGGGAAAAGCACCCGACCCGAAAACCGGCATCTTCACGCCTTGGATTCTTCGGACGAAGCCCTAACCCGCATATTTCACCGTGCAGCCTTACCCTCTGTTCCCGCGGTAGGTTTTTGCCGTTTTCGGTCGGGTCGAGCCGGGTGAGTCACTTCCAGGCAAAACGCCCCCTGACCCCCAGCGGTGGGAAGTGT
>JAQGHQ010000426.1 GCA_028288765.1 Gemmataceae bacterium
CGTTCGGGACCCAGAGCCCGGCCGGGAGCCGGTTCGTGGAGACCATGCTGAGCGTGGTCGAGACCTGCCGCCAGCAGAAGCGGAGCGTATTCGCCTTCGTGACCGACGCCGTCGAAGCCCACTTCGCTCATCGACCTGCCCCCTTACTCCGGGGCGGGGTGTAAACCTTTACCGTCGTGGGCTTGGGAACTTTCACCAAATACTTTTTCCCCTTCTTTCGGACCCGGTCCTCAAACACGCCGGGCTCCTTTTGCGGATCGACGTTCCACAACCCGGCCCACCGGCGGATGTGTTCGGGGTTCTGCCAGTTGAGGAAGAACGGGAACTCGCCGTCGCACCCGGTCTCGCGGGTGTTCTGGGCGGTCGGCTGGCCATTCATCTGGAACACCCCGCACCCGGGCTTGCCGATCTTCCCGAGGACGAGGTTGACGTTGTTCACCTGGCACGCCGCGGCGGTCGCCTGGGTCGACTGGTACACCCCCTGGAGCACCGCGGACACCAGCGCGGGCGCGGTCCCGATGACCCCGGCCGCCTCGCGGAGCTTCGGCTCCGGGACGCCGGTGATCCGCCGGACCTCACGGGGAGGGTAGTCCTTGACCGTCGCGGCCAGCTTCTCGAACCCCTGGGTGTGGCGGTCGATAAACCGCCGGTCGACGTGCCCGCCCTCGATGAGCAGGTTGAGCAGGCCGTTGAGCAGGGCGACGTTCGTCCCCACGCGGGGGGCGAGGTGGACGTCCGCCTCCTTCGCCGTCGGGGTGGAGCGGGGATCGACGACCACGAGCTTCGGCGGCCTCGGACCGGCCCGGCGGTCGAGCACTCGCATCCACAGGACCGTCTGGTTCTCCGCCGGGTTGCTGCCGACCAGGAAGAGGCAGTCGGTCGTGTCCAGGTCGGCGAGCGAGCACGGCTGACCGTCGCACCCGAACGTCTCGCGCAGCGCCTGCGAGGCCGTGGCCGTGCACAGCCGGGTGTTTCCGTCGAGCTGGCTCGTGCCGACCCCGGCGTGGGAGATGACCGAGAGGGTGTAATACTCTTCGAGGAAGAGCTGGCCGGTGTTGTAGAAGGCGACCGCGTCCGGGGTGAACTGTCCCATCGTCTCCCGGCAGCGGCGGGCGACGAGTCCCATCGCCTCGTCCCAGGTCGCCTCGCGGAGCGACCCGCCGGCGCGGACGAGCGGACGGGTGAGCCGGTCGGGGTTGGCGTTCGCCTGCCACCCGTGCAGCCCCTTGGGGCCGAGCCGGCCGCGGTTGACCCGGTCGGTCTTCAGTCCCCGAACCCCGACGATCCTGCCGTCCTTCACCCCGATGTCGAGGGCGCACCCGTTGGAGCAGAGCACGCAGCACGACCGGACCCAGCGGTCCGGCTCCTCCGTGAGGTGTTCATCGATGCGGGCCGGCCACCGGCCGCGGTACGGGGTCCGCGCCCCCCAGACGTCCCGGACGCTGTCCCGGGTCTCACCCATCGGCGGTCCTCCCGGCCCGGTTCTGCCCCGGCCCTCTCCCCGCGTCCGCCGACGCCCATCCGGTCTGCGGTCCCGGAACGCGATGCAAGAATCGGGCCGGCTCCGCCACCGGTACGCGACTTGCCCGCGTGAGAGTCGGTTCAGGCGAGGGGGCGGCATGGCGACGCGCACACGCAACCGGCGATCCCGCTCCGGGGCCACCCCCGCCCCGCCCGATGGCTCCGCTCGCGTCAGGGTCGTGAAACGGCTTACCGGAGGCCGTCATCCGAAGAGGGTGAGCGGGATCCGCCGGGTGGCCGGCATCTCCCAGACCACCTCGCCGTCCAGCCGGGGGTCGGTCCCGAGGTAGTGGCCGTTGCCCTGCTTAAAGTAGAACGGCACGCTGGCGGCCCGGCATGCGTCGCGCAGCCGCCCGGCCCAGGCCGGGTCCATCGCCCGCCAGTCGGGTCCGCTCTCTCCGCCGCACACCACCCAGTGTATGCCGGTCAGGTCGAGCGACGGCAGCGGGCCGAGCAGCGGCTCGGCGCACACCCACCGGACCCGCGCCGGTATCGGCCGCAGGAGGTCGGCCCGGCCGGCGTAGTCATCCCGCTCGACGCTCACCCCCAACCAGACGTTGTCGTACCCGTTTCCCCAGTCGGATGAGAGATGGTCGGCAATCCGCTCCGCCCGCTTGGTGAGCACCTGGAAGGTGAGGTTCGGGCACCTCTTGACGACCGCCCACGCCTCGTCCCGCCACGGGTCGGCCGCTTCGTGGAACCAGTCGGACCATGAGCACGTGAACACGAACTCGGTCCGCCCGGCCTTCGCGGCCGCCCTCTGCCACCGGACCGGGTCGCCCCAAGTCTTCGTGCGGCGGACGGCTCCCGGGTCGCGGCCGTACTCCCGCTGCTGGCGGAACATGTAGCAGTTGAGGCATCCGGCCGACACCCGGGTGCACCCGACCCACGGGTTCCAGGTCCGATCGGTCACGCGCTCCGGGGTTGAATCGGTCACGGTCGCACACTCCGAATCATCCGCAGCCCACGCGGCAGCCTTGTCCGATTGTCGCCGACCGGATCGGCGGATCGTTACTCCGCGAACGACCTGATCCCCAACTCGATGAGCGGAATCAGGGATGGACGGCCCTCGATCGCGCGGCGGCAACGGTCGCACACGACTCGGTCCCCGCCCCACGACGAGTGCTCCTCACAGGCCGCGCGACTGCACTCCTCGCACCCGGGGTACAGCCACGTGTCCCGGTCCTGGGGATGCACCTTCAGCACCGGCTGGAGCCGCCGGCTGCACCCGCCCACGCTACACTTCACCAACGGCATACCCACTCCCGCCGCGGTCACGCGGCCTGATTGGTGACGGTGGCGATCCCCTTGGGTCCAGGCCGGAGGGCCGCGATCAGTTGCTCGACGTCCGGGCGGTGCTCCCCCTTGATGACCCGGGCGAATGCCAGCAGGAACTCCTGCCACGCGTCCCCCTTCCGCTTCCGCCGGGGCTTGGCGACCTGCAGGCCGTGTTCCGCCTCGTACTTCCTTCCGAGCTGAACGAGTTGCTTCAGCCGCTGCCGGCCGGCCTTCATCCCGTGCTCCTGCTCGTACACGCGGCCGAGGGCTGCGAGCTCGTGGACCCGCCGCCCGCCCAGCCGACCGGCCGCCGAACGGACCGGGTCAACGGGCGGAACGAGCGATGTGGTCTGCGCGACTACTTCCGCGAGCGTTGGGGTCGTATCGGAGGTGTTATTAATCAAGAGTGGGGTGTCGGTGGTCGGGAGATCAGATTCGTTCACGATGTGCCTCTGGGATGCTGTGCGGTTCGGGCGAGAATCGTTGCACTGATTAGAGGCCACCGGGACCACATTGGGTGCGGCGCGGGAGCGAAATAGGTCACCCCGAACCCCGGATCAACAGGGGGATTATAGCGGCTGACCGGTTCTGCTTGCCCGACAGCCCATCGTCGCTTGTGGCCGGAGTGTGGTGGGAAACAGAAGGCCGGAGGGCGCACCTCCGGTCCCATATCCTCCAGGCCTTCGGCCCGGCATTACCGCCGCGCCTTCCTGGCACCGGCTTTGGCCTTCCCGTTCCCCCTGACGGGTTCTTCTTCGCCACCTTCGTCGTCCGCCTCCCCCGCCTCGACGTTGATGATTGTCTCGGCCAGTCCGGTCAGCGTCTTGTCGGCCTCTCCCTCCTCGTCGAGCGTCTCCTGCAGAAGTGCCGCGGCGTCCTCGTAACCGAGTAGTGTGGCAAACGTCCGCACGCACCCGTACCCGGCCATCTCGTAGTGCTCAACCTTCTGGGCGGCCGAGATCAAGGCCGCGTCCAGTACGCTCTCTTCGCCGTCCTCCTGCATCAGCTCCTTGCCCTCCTCGATCAGCCCCTCCATCGCCTTGCACTTCTTCCCCTTCGGGCTGACCTCGAGCCCCTCGAAGATCCGCTCCAGGCGTTCGACCTGCCCGCGGGTCACCTCCAGGTGCTCGGTGAACGCCGCCTTCAGGTCGGGATGGGTCGCGGCCTTGGCCATCCGCGGCAGGGCCTTGAGGAGCTGGTTCTCGGCGTTGTACAGATCCTTCAGTTCGTCCACGTACAGGTCGTGTAGCGAGTCGAGTGGCATGTCAGGCTCCGGTGAAGGGAAGCGAAACCGAGACGGTCGGCACAGCACCAGTCAGCAACTCGCGGGCCGCTCATGCCCGGGACACGCCGGTCAGGGTGACCGGTCTCGGCGGTCCGACTCGGTGTTCAGGGTGAGTCTTCCTCGCGCGTTCGCGAGGTGCGGGAGTACGTCCGCGATCCCTCCGCGGTTTCACGACGTCACACCGGCGGATGACACGCCCCGACCCGATCGGGCGACGGCCTCGGCCGCCCGCTCGCCGGACACGACCGCGCCTTCCATGCTGGCGACCCACGGCTGCTTCGTGTAGTCCCCCGCCAGGCTAAGCCCCGGCACCGGCGTCTCCTGCGCCGGCCGCAGGACCTCCGACCCGGGCCGCAGGGCGTAGAAATCATGCGGGTGTCGCACCACCCGGTAGTCCTTGATGCGGCCCGCCAGGTGCAGCCCGATGCGCCTCGCCTCCGCGACCGTCCGCTCCAGGATCTTCCCGGGCTCCAGGTCGAGGAACTCCCCGGGCGGGAGAGGATGACCGACAGCCGGCCCCTGGCGTGGGTGAACGTGGTCCGCGACTGCTCGGCAAAGCAGCACAGCGCCCCGGTCGAGAAGTTGGTGTGGTCCGACGGCAGCGCCGGGCCGTCCAGCTCCATCTGGACCGTCACCGCCGAGAGCGTGCCGAGCGACAGCATTGGGGCGAACCATGAGTAGTCCGGGAGCGCGGCCCGAATCAACTCCTGGGCCGGCTTGAGCGCCACCGCCAGCACCACGTGGTCGGCCGGGATCTTCTCGTCCCCCACCTCGACCCCGACGACCCGCCCGGACTCGACCGCCAGCCGCGTCACCCGGGCGTTCGTGCGCACGCGCCCGCCCAACTTCTCGACCGCCGATGCGATCGGGCGGATCATTACGTCGGTCATGCCACCCTTGAACGCCCCGACGCGGAACGTCATGCCGCTCTTGAGTCCCTCCAGGACCGGGGCGAACACGGCGTAGGCGGAGAACTCCTCCGGCGGCATGAACAGCACGCCCTGGGTCACGGCGGCAAGCAGTCGGCGGCACACCCACTCGCTCACGCCGGACCGGCGGGCGTAGTCGTATACGTTCTGCCCGTCGAGTTCGAGCGGGTGGGCGGCGCACTCCCGCAGTCCGCCCGCCCCCATGTACGTGAGCGCCAGCTTCGCCAGCGGCGGGACGATCCGGTTGTTCCCCAGCGCGGTGAGCAGGGTGCGGACCGGCTTGTGGACCGGGGCCGCCCGGAAGTACGCGTGGACCGGCTCGTCCGGGACGTGGATCTGGACGGCGTCCTCCCAGGACAGGATCGCGTGCGGGTCCATCCCAACGTCGCGCAGGAGCGCAGGCAGGGCGCGGTAGATCCCGAGGAACTTGTGCAGCCCGCTATCGACTGGCATGCCGCCCTCGACCCACGAGGAGGTGCGGCCGCCGAGGACCGGTCCGGCCTCCAGTACGGTAACCCGCCGCCCGGCCTTTGTCAGCCGGTACGCGGCCGTCATGCCGGCCAACCCCGAGCCGACGATCACAACCCCACACCGGTCCATCGCGCACCCCTTCCGGTACCGAGCCGCTGCGGAAGCGTCGGTGCAATTCCCATACCCCATGCGGCATCGCGTTTGCGGCATCCACTCGCGGATCGAGTAGTGCGAGACTGACCTGCGACGGGGCCGAGTGATGAATCAGGCAGTCACGATGGTACCAGCCCGGGCTGGAAGGCAAGCCGCGTCCGCGTTTGTCGTGCTGTGCGCTGTGCAGGGACTCTACTTCCTGGTCACCGGAGTGTGGCCGATCATCAGCATCGAGACCTTCCAAGCGATCACCGGATCGAAGACCGGCCACCTCGTCACCGGGAGGGAGGCCGATCACTGGCTGGTCAACACGGTGGGCGCCCTCGTCACGGCGAACGCGCTGGTCCTCCTGTTCGCCGCGCGGCGGGGCCGCCCGTCGCCGGAGGTCGCCCTCCTGGCCGTCGGGAGCGCCATCGGCCTGGCCGCGATCGACGTCATCTATGTCGCGCGTGAAGTGATCCCCCCGATCTATCTGGCAGATGCCGCCGTCGAGGTCGTGTTCATCGCCACCTGGCTCTGGGTCGCAACGCGAATGTCTCGGACGTCCGAGGACCACCCGTGAACGATCTCATAATCGGAGCGGCCGCCGGCTGCATCGCCACCGTCCCTATGACCCTGGCGATGGGGGCAATGCACGGCGAGTTACCACCCGAAGAGCAATACCCCCTGCCGCCGCGCACCGTCACCATGCGGGTCGCGGAGGAGGCGGGCGTAAAAGACGATCTGGACGAGGGCGAGCGGACCGGGCTGACGTTCGCCGCGCATTTCGGGATGGGGACCGCCGCCGGGGCGATGTATGGTCCGGTGTCTCGGCTGATCCCGCTGCCGGCACCCCTGGCCGGGGCCGCGTTCGGGCTCGCCGTGTGGGCCGGAAACTACCTCGGTCTGTTGCCCGCCCTCGGCCTGCTCCGGCCGGCCACGGAACACCCGCCCCGCCGGACGGGCCTCATGATCGCGGCCCATCTCGTATGGGGAGCCGCCACCGGCATCGCGGTGGGTCTGGCACGGGATGCCGACCGGACCGCCTGAGGCCGGGGCGTCACTTCGACCCGAACTGCTCCTCGATTTGCTCCCACCCGGGCATTCCGACGACCTCCTCGAACGTGTCGAGGTCCACCGCGTTCCCCTCCACCATCGACTTTCCCGCTTTGAGGGCGGCGATCGCCTGTTCGGTAGCCCTCGTGACCTGGAACAGGACCGTCGTCGGGTACATGATCATCTGGAAACCGTATCCGTAGACCTCCTCCGGCGGCAGCCACGGCAATTTCCCACCGCCCTCCATCAGGGTCGTCGCGAGCGGCGTGCCCTTCAGTGCCTTGCCGACCCGCTTCAGCTCCGCGGCACTTCGCAAGCCCTCGACATACACCCCGTCCGCTCCCGCGTCCCGGTACGCCTCGGCACGCCGGATGGCTTCCGTGACGTTCTCGGCACTACGCCCGTCGGTCCGGGCGAGGATGAACGTGTCGGCGCTCTTGCGCGCCGCGAGTGCCGCCCTCACCTTCCCGACCATTTCCTTGATCGGCACGACCTCCTTCTTGCCCATCTGGCCGCAGCTCACCGGCGACTCCTGGTCCTCAATGAAGATCGCCGAGACGCCGAGTTCCTCGTACCCGCGGATCGTGCGGGTCACATGCTTCACGTCCCCGAACCCGTCCCCGGCGTCCACCATCACCGGGAGTTGCGAGGCGGCGACGATCTGGCGGATCGCCTCGTTCTCCTCGTAGAAGTGGATCAGGTCGATGTCCGGGAAGGCCCACCGCGCCCCCGCCAGGGCGAACCCGCCCACCTGATAGGCCTTGAACCCGGCCCGGGCAATCAGCCGGGCGGTGAGCGCGTCGTGGGCGGCCGGGAGCTGGAGCGGCCCGCCCTCGTCGAGCAACGCACGCCACGTCGGGCGGGAGGCCGGGGACAGCGCAAGACCTTCAGGCTGGGGCATGGTGATCTCCTTCGCAAAAATGGAACCGGGCCGGGATTCTCCCGGCCCGGGGGTTCGAGTTCCCTGACGCAGGCTACCGCTGCTGGTCGGTCGGCTGCCGGCGGGCGTCGTCCGGGTTGTTCCGCTGGTCCTGCTGCTTGTCCGCGTCGGACCGCTCCCCGGCACCGGCGGTGGTCGTCCCTTGGGCCTCTTCAGGCTGCTGGGGGTTCTGGTTCCCCTGCTTCTGACCGCCCCGGTTCTTCTGGTCCGCCATGATCGCCCTCCACGGTACGGGCACCCGTCGGAGACGGGTGAGAATCTCGGTGACGGAGCGGCAATCGGCGTGCCACCGGTCCACCACACCGGCGACGGGTCGGCCCGGCACGGGTGATTCCCTGACTCGAACAGCGTCATCACCACGCCGCAGTGATGATGCACTCACCCCCGATCAGCCCGTAACCCGCCCGGCAACGAGAGGCGGCGGCCACGCCAAGTACCACACCTCCCGGACGACCACTTTGCCGAGGAGAAGATAGAGATCACTTCGACTTCACGAAGCCAACTTTCACCGCCCGAGTGGTGGCGAAGGTGACCGGCCGGAAGCTCGGCCGGAAGGTCGCGGATAAGGAAGGCGGCGAAACGGTGGCGACGAAGTCGATGTCACGAGTCGGGTTCATGTTCAGGACTGGCGGACACCTCGTGACGCGCGATCATCCCGCGCGTAGCGACCCACAGTGTGAGCTGGCGATCTGACCCGGCCAGACGCTCACCTGAGTAGCCCGTGATGTCCGATTGGCACGCCGCGTGCGGGGATTACCACTGTTCGGTCGCCCGGGAGTAAACCCTATGAGCAAGAAGAACCACTGCGCCGGGCCGGTGCCGCCGGGCAACCAGTCGCATGCCGGCGCGTCATACGAAGTGCCGGGCCGAGATGAGTCCGGCAAGACGGCCGCACCCCAGAGCGGCCAGGAGGAAGACCCGAAGCGCCGATTGGGTGACTACACAGGTACCGGGGAACACTCCCGGCAGCAGCCCGGACCGCTCAACGACGGCGGCAGGAGGCACGGCGAGGACGTTCGGTAATCACCACTTCGCCCTCACTTCGCTACGAGGAGAACGCACATGCCGGAGCGCACCGAACGCGGCGAGGAGGACCGCAAACGCGAGGACAAGGCCGTCCAGGGGGAACCGATGGACGCCAACAGCAGAGCGGACACGCAGACTGGGACCGCGACGCGGGATAAGGGGGTCGAACCCTCCGAGGACAGGAGGCGAGAAGGGCATAGTGAAGGCAAGTAGACTCGCGAGAGGTGGGACCATCCGCGAAGGAGCCGCGAAACATGTTCGCGGCTTCGTCCTATTGTGAGCCCGCCCGCGCCCCGCAACCGTGAATTCTCGTCGCCCTCCTCCCGCACGACATAACGACGAATGGTAGAGGTGGTTCGGGTGGCCCGACATGTTGCCCGCATTGGTCAAATCGCCCGAGGTAACAACGTCGGTGCCACGTACCGCCGGCGCTCCGCTTTCCCTATCCCTTCGGCCCCGGAACCGGACCTCCGACTGGGGACGGCGATATAACGACCTGTTTGGAGCTTCGCAGGTGCCAGAGAAAGTGCCAGAGAACCGGTGCAAAAGTCTGGAAAATCGTGTAAAACTATGGAACGAGACAGCCGCGTCGGAGCGGCCCGCAGAGCGACAAAAACACTTACTTTTCCAGCATTTTTCGAGGGGAAGAGCCCGCCGCGACTACCGAGCTGTCGATCCGGTGCTCGGGTCGAGCCAAGGTCAACTCGGACGAGCGCCCGGATCCACCATGTCGGCCATGCTGTGAGTGTCTGTGCGAAAACCCCCTCGAAATTCGAGGCGAAACCGAAGTTCTCGCACAGACTCTGAGACGTCTTCCGCCGCGACGGTAGGCGCGGTCAGCCAGACTCAGATGCCACAACCATCGGGTGACGGAGTCCCGTTACTCGCCCAACTTCTTCGATCCCCGCCCGCTCTTCTGCTTCAGCCCTTTCTTGAGCATCTCGGCCCCGGGCTTTCGCTTACTCACCGCTTCGGCGCGTGCCCGCGGGCCGAGTTACACCCTCTCTTCCTGCCCAGGCGGTCGCCGCCCCCGAAGATCCGAAGGTACCGCGGGGAAAAAATCAGAATCCGTGTCCGGTTGTTTCGCCGGATTTCGATGGTCTCGAGACCACGGCGAGCTTTACTTAACCCTGCGCGTGCCCCGCGCGTTTCTGGGTCCGTGCCAGTAGGTCGCTAAGCGACCACCGTTTCTGGCTTCGGCGTCGTGGACAAGGTGTACGACAGGACCCCACGGCCACCGCGTTGTGCGGATCTGCCCACTTTCGACTTCGGCCGCAGAGGGTTCTCGGATGGCAGATCCCGACCTCTCCCAGAACGGAGCCGGGCGCAAGCAGGCCGAGGAGGTGTTACGCGAACGGGACGAACTCTTCCGCGTGCTGACGGACCACGCGAACGACTTCATCCGCCTACACGACCTCGATGGCCGGAGCGTCTACGCGAGCCCGTCGGTCGAGCGGTTCTACGGCCGCGTTCCCACCACGGTGTTCGACTTTACCCACCCGGAGGACGTCGAGAACTGTCAGCGGTGGTGGAAGAAGGTCCTGGCCGGGGGAACGGATCGCCTCCACTGGCGGGTCCGCGACGCCGGCGGGCACTGGCGCTGGTTGGAGACGTCGGCCGCGCTCGTCCGATATCACGACCGGCCCCACGTCCTGACCGTCTGCCGTGACATCACCGACCGGAGGCGGGCCGAGGAGCAGTCCCGCGTCGCCGCGGAGCGACTCCGGGCAGTCGTTGCGGCCGCGCCGATGGCGATCTGGGCCGTCGATCGGAGTGGCATCAAGACTCTCTCGGAAGGCAACCTCCTCGCGAAGTGGGGTCGCGAGCCGAATGAAATGGTCGGCCGGTCGATCTTCGAAGCGGCGAAGGGTGTGCCGGAACTGCTCGACGCCGCTCGGCGGGTGTTGAGCGGGGAATCGGTATCCGGGGTCACCACCGTCGAAGACGAGACGTTCGAGTGGTGGTACTACCCGCTTCGGGCCGACGACGGGGCGGTCACCGGTGCCGTTGGCGTCGCGCTCGATGTCACCGACCGGAGGCGGGCCGAGGACGGGCTGCGCGAGAGCGAGCGCAAGCTCAACGAGGCCCAGCGCCTCGCCCACCTCGGCTACTGGGAGAATGACTTCGAGGCGGACCGCGTCAGCTGGTCGGACGAGACCGGCCGGATCTTGGGCCTGCCTCCGGACAACGGCCGGCCGGCGGCCGGGGTCAGGGAACTGGTTCACCCGGACGACCGGCCGAGTTTCGACGAGGCGTTCGCCAGGGCGTTGCGGGGGAATCAGACTACTACGCGGAATTTCGCGTGGTCCGGCCCGGCGGCGAGGTGCGGTACGTCCAGACCATCGTCGATGTGATCCGGGACGAATCGGGCCGGCCGGGCCGGGCGTTCGGCGTGCTCCAAGACGTCACCGACCGGAAGCGGGCCGAGGCCGGGATGCGGGAGAGCGAGCGCCTGTTGCGGCAGGTGTTGGACTCGCTCCCCGTGGGGGTTTCGGTCACCAATCCGTCCGGGGACATCCTCCTCAGCAACCCGGCATGGAAGCGCATCTGGGCCGGCATCATCACCTCCGGGGCCGAGCGGTACGCGAAGTCCAAGGGCTGGTGGCACGACACGGGGAAGCGAATCGGGCCGGACGAGTGGGCGTCGGTGCGGGCCGTCAAAACCGGACAAACCTCGCTCAACGAACTCATCGACATCGAGGCGTTCGACGGCGTCCGGCGGGTCATCAAAAACTCGGCGGCCCCGATCCGGGACGGTGACGGGACCATCACGGGCGCGGTGGTCATCAACGAGAACGTCACCGACGTGTTGCGGCTGGAAAACCAGTTCCACCAGGCCCAGAAGATGGAGGCCGTCGGCCATCTGGCCGGGGGCGTGGCCCACGACTTCAACAACCTCCTGACCATCATCAACGGGTACAGCGAGATCCTCCTGCCCGGGCTCCCGCCCGCCGACCCCAAGCGGGAGATGATTTCCGAGATCCGGCAGGCGGGGGAACGGGCCGCGGGCCTCACCCGACAGCTGCTCGCCTTCTCCCGCCAGACGGTGCTGGAGCCGAGGGTACTGAACCTCAACGACGTGGTCCGCGAGAACGAGAAGATGTTGCGGCGGCTCATCGGCGAAGACGTGCGGCTCACCGCGGTCCTCGACCCGGCGCTCGACCCGGTGAAGGTCGATCCCGGCCAGATCGGTCAGGTCATCATGAACCTGGCCGTGAACGCCCGGGACGCCATGCCGACGGGGGGCACGCTGGCCATCGAAACGGGCAATGTGAAGCTGGACGAGACCACGGCGATGGACCCGGAGGCCAAACCCGGTCGCTACGTCCGACTCGCCGTGACCGACACCGGCGCCGGCATGACGCCGGAGATTCAAGCTCACATCTTCGAGCCGTTCTTCACGACCAAGGGGCCGGGGAAGGGGACGGGGCTCGGGCTGGCGACGGTCTACGGGATCGTCAAGCAGAGCGGCGGGTTCATCTCCGTCTCCAGCGAGCCGGGTCGGGGCACGGCCTTCAAGATCTATTTCCCGCTCGCGCAGGGGCGCGTCCCGACGGGGAAATCGTTCCCCGGCCTCAAGCCCGTGGCCCGGGGCACCGAGACGGTCCTCCTGGTCGAGGACGAGGACGCTCTACGGTCGATGGTCCGGGTGGTGCTCCAACAGGTCGGGTACACGGTGCTGGAGGCGAGCCGGGGGACGATAGCCATCCGGCTGGCCGGGGAGCACCCGGGGCCGGTCCACCTCCTGATCACGGACGTGGTCATGCCGGAGATGGGAGGCCGGCAACTGGTGGAGCGCCTCGCCAGGCTACGGCCCGATATCAAGGTGCTGTACCTGAGCGGCTACACCGACGACGCCGTTGTCCGGCACGGTGTCCTGCAAGCGGACGTCGCGTTCCTGCAAAAGCCGTTCACGATGGCGGCCCTGACGAATCGGGTGCGGGAGGTGCTGGACTCGACTGATCACAGGGCCTGACAACACCACAAGAGCAGGCCATTTCCCGAGAGCCTCCGGGGCTTGGTCAGGCCTGCTACGCGGGAAGGCCGAAGCGCCGCTTGCGGTCACGTCCCTCTACACCCTCCGTGAGGGGTTCTGGGCTGACGCTCTGCCGATTGACCCACAGGTCGGGGGTGCCGCTCCCAAATCTGTAGTCGTCGGGCTGGCGCCGGGAAACCGGGCCCGGCCATCGAGTAAAACTCGCTACAGCGAACGCCCGAGGCGGGGCCGGAGGAAGAAGGATGCCGCGGGTGGTGAGACACCCGCGTGAAGGTGTAACCAAGGAACACCCTCTCACGCCCATACGTCTGACAGTGACAGTGCCGTCGTCACGAACCCGTTCCGGGCATGGCGGATCTCCGAAGCGGCAGCCGACGCACCAATCTCTCGGACTAGTTGCCCTTCCCGCGGCGGTTCGCCCAGCTGAATGTCAGGTCGATGCTGCATGGAAAAGATCCGACCCGACACGGCGTTCGTGGTGGTACTCCGGTATCTAAAACATGGACAGTAAATTCATGCACGCGGATTGGGAGTCGGAAAGCAGGAACTCATCCCGACGCCAGAGTCGGGCTCATTCCCGTGTCAGCTCGTGCCGGTTGCAGCCGATGTGCAAGGGGTACCGAGGACGTACCGTGAGGTACGCCTTACCGGGATCAAATCCTCCCGCTGAGTCCTGGCAGGCGGAACACTCCCTGGGGCTCCCACCGGGGTGCCGGTCCCACTACCGCCCCTCCCCCACCGCACCGTACACTCCCCGCGTGCCACGGAAGAGCAATCGCCGGCAGCCGGATCGGTACGATGTCACCGCCAACAGCGAGGCGCAGTTCGCCGACCGCGCCGGGAACGTCCTGCTCAACAAGAAAGGGGGATCCGAACGCTGAAGCCTCTCCAGATCATGGAGGAGGACGCGCTGGCGACTGCGTACGCCCGGTTGATCGGGGAGGTCCGCACGGATACGCCGTTGACCTGCGACTTGATCCGCCACGTCCACGAGCGCGTCTTCGGGGGTCTTTTCGAGTGGGCCGGGCGGTGGCGGACGGTGACGATCAGTAAACCCGGGGCGATCTGGCCGCCGCCGGACTTCCTCGATCAGGCGATGAGGGTCTTCGAGCGGGATGTGCTCCGGCGCTACCCGGCGAAGGATCTAACAACGGATGATGAGTTCTGCACCGCGGGAGGGCACATTCAGTGCGAGTTCCTCGCCATCCACCCCTTCCGGGAGGGCAACGCCCGCACCATCAAACTGGTCACCGACCTCCTCGCCCTCCAGACCGGTCGGCCGCTGCTCCGCTACGACATGAGCCACCGGGGACGGAAGGTCTACATCGACGCCGCGAAAGCGGCACTGCACCGGAAAGACTATCAACCGATGGAGGCGGTGATTCGTCAGGCACTGCGGAGGGCTATGTCACCTTCCTGAGCTTTTTGAGGAGCCCCTGCCGGCGTCTCTGGGTGAGGCGCGGGAGGCCCTCAATGACGCTGTTGCGTTCCGCCGCGTCGACGATCCGCTCCCCGCGTTCGTTCGGATCGCGCAGGTACTTCGAGAACTGCCGGAGGGTCTGTCCCTTCCCGAAGGTCATGCGGAAAGCGTACCACGAAGGACCACGGCTGTCTTGCGATCCGGCTCGCTTCTTCTCGTCCTCTGACGACCCAGGCTACAGCTGTCCCCGAGCATCGGTTCCGGACGCAAACGCAACAACCCGGATGAGCCCCCCGATGTATTCCTCCGCCTGCTCCCGGGCGATCTCGCCGGTGCGGTCGGTCGAGGCGTCGTTGGCGACGATGACCTCATAGGGCTCGCCCAGCGACTGGGAGGTCGTATGTGATTCGCGAGTCAGCGGTGCCCGCGCCGGGCACGCCCGGGACACGTCGGAGCGTGCGGGCGATCCGCCGGACACAACCGCTGGATGGCCGATCGGCGTGCGGTATCCTACCCCGAAAGGCACTCGCTACCCGACCGGTATCGTCCGATGCCCCTGCCACGGCGACTCACCCATCGCTTCCGCGGCCGGCGGCGCTCGGACCACGTCCATCAACGCACCGGTGAAGGCTCTTGGAGGATCGAATCAAGTCGATGCATGAGGAGCGGGAGGCGGCCCCCCACCTGTTGGTAGTGATCAATCACCACGAGGCAGGAGTGTACCGCACCGAGGTACACGGGGCCGTCCCCGAGCGGCCCGAGCATCAGGCTGAACCACGGGTCCGGTGGGGCGTGGCACGCCCCCTCGAAAGTAGTTGATTGAGATCGTTTCGCCGGCCCGCCGGGAACACTCGAAGGAGGCGGGGCAGGAAACTCGTGAGCTCGCGGCGCAGCTCGCGGATTACCCCGCTGCCGTCCTTGCCCGACATGACCAGGTCACACGGGACCAGATCGGTCGGCTCGCATCGAATGGCGCGAAGTGTCTCTACCCCGTTCGCCACAACCGCCATACAGTAGCCGGCCCGTTCCAACAGCCGTCGGAATGCCGCCCGATGGGTCGCATCATCGTCGATCACCAACACCCGGTCATCACATCTCCAGAGTTCGCGAGATCCTTGATTCACCGACCGGGATTCGCCGCGGGGGAGAAGAACACTTTCTCCATCACCCTATCTTAATTACCACCGTGTCACATCTATCGTGAAATTCTATGCGACGATTTGTCGTTCGTTAGCGAATGTCCGCTGTGCCGCCAAATCGTCGTGAAGGGTGTCGGACTGCCACCCGAAATCGACCGAGGGGCCGGCCGCGAACGCCGGAGACCCGGGGGCCGCGGGTACGCCACCGCCGCCACGTGGTTGCCTGGAAAATGAAAGCCGCTTCTCGACGGCCAGGAACAGAAGCGTCGAGGCAACGACGGACCCGGCGAAGCCGACCGGGAGCAAGACCCAGAAGACCACCCGGCCGTCCAGGTGCGGGGGTATCACGCTCGTCGCGAAGAGCAGGAGCGCCTTCAAAGACAGGCCGTGAAGCAAGTAAAACGAATAACTACAGTTCCCGAGCCACAGAAGGGGGCGCCAGGTCAACAGTCGGTCCGCGATCCCGCCCCCGAAGCAGGACCCCGCGATGCCGAGCACGCAGACGGCCGTTGCGGCCGCGGACAGGAGCGCACCAAGGCCGGGGAGGGTGCGTGACGTCGGCACCGTCACGCCGCCGCACCTCAAGAGGACGAGTGCGGCGAGTCCCGCGACGACCGCGATGGCCGCCCGGGCACCCCCTTTGGCCGTGACGGCGGTCGGCGAGGCACCGAGCACCTCGTAGGCCAGAAACGCGCACAGGTAGACGCCGAGCCGGACGTGGGTCGGGGACACCACCCCGCAGTAAATCATGTACGCGACCCAGGCGACACCCCAAAAGGCCGCCCGCCGGCCCGCCGCCCAGGTCCGCATGCCCGTCACCCCGACGACCAGCGGAACCGAGGCATACAGGAGTACCTCGTAGCCGAGGGTCCAGGTTACCGTGATCATCGGCGCGGCGCCGATCAGGACCGGCAGCAGGGCCACGTTCTGCAACAAATAGACGGCCGCGTCAGCCGCCCCCGGGGGAATCTTCGACTCCCTGGGAATCGCGGCCGAGAGAGCCAGGTACAGCCCGAAGACGCAGAGGAACGGCGGGTAGATCCGTCGGAGCCGGGCCCGGAGGAACGTCCCATACCCGAGCGGGCGGCGGATGAGCATGCCGTAGATCAGGAAGCCGCTGATGAGCAGGAAGATGTCCGTCCCGAAGTGCGCGACCGTCTCGACGGCCTGTACGGCCGGTCCGGCCGCCGGAGGCCCGAGATAAACCCCGAACAGCGCCAGGAAGTGGACGAGAAACACCATCGACGCCGCCGCCCCGCGCAGCCCCTGGACCGTGCCGATTCGGTCGGACATCCGGGGGATGTCATAGATCCGCGCGAGCCGGTCTCCGAGGGACCGACCGCGGTCGGCGGCGGGGCGCGGTTCGGCGTACCGCCCCAGCACCCGCCGCCGCCACGAGAAGGGGGTGTGAAGGAGGTACAACGCCGTCGCGAACAGAATGCGCAGGTCTAGTAGGGGGCAGACCGCCCGGACGTAGCTGAGGTCCGCCACGAGCTTGCGGCAGACGGACCCCAGGTCCGTGTCGGCCGGGAACTGCACCTGTGCGAGCCCACTCAGACCGGGTTTGACCGCCAGGCGATCCGCGTACCCGGGAATCGCGTCCTCCAGGTCCTGGGCGATCATCGGCCGCTCGGGCCGAGGGCCGACCAGCGCCATGTCGCCCCGGAGCACGTTCACCAGTTGCGGGAGTTCGTCGATGTGCAGATGCCGGAGAACCCGGCCGACCGGGGTGATCCGCGGGTCGTCGACAGTCGCCCAGCGCGGGCCGGAGAGCTTCTCGCAGTCGTGGGTCATCGTCCGGAGCTTGTAGATCCGGAACCGGGTGCCGTGACGCCCGAGCCGGACCTGCGAGTAGAACACCGGCCCGCGCGAGGTCAGCTTCACCAGGAGCATCGCGCCGAGGAGCAGCGGCGCGGTGAGGAGAATGAGGAGCGCCGCGAGCGCGAGGTCGGGGCCCCACTTCCAGACCACGGAAAGCGCGGCTCGGACCCGGTGCGGCGGGTCACCGGACCCGCCCGCCGGGCGGCCGCGGGTCCTGGTCCGTACGTCCATCTGTGTAATCATATTAATTATTAATATTTTATATAAGCTGACAATTTTACATCTTATGTACGCAACGCCTGCCCGGGGGCTGACGCGGGCGAGTTCGCTACCGCCCGGGTACGGGCGGGGGCGTCTTCCCGGCGGCGTGGTAGTAGTACCCGTACCGGTCGGCTTCCGAGGTGCCGTTCACCACGACGCCGGTGACGGGAATCGCGACGGCCAGAAGGCCCGCGATCGCCTCCCGCGTGTAGGGAGCGCGGCTCACGGTGCATACCACCGACAGGACGACGGCGTCCGCGTGGCGGCCGATCACGAGCGGGAGGGAGGTGGCGAGCACGGGGCTGGTGTCGACGACGATCATGTCGTACCGCGTCCGGAGTTCGGCGAAGACCGGTTCCAACGACCCCCGGGCCAGTTCCTCGAACGCGCGGGGACAGACCGCGCCGGCCGGGAGGAGGGACAGGGCCGACGTCGGGTCCGGGCGGACCGCGTCGGAAACGCTCACCTCGCGGCGGATGAGTTCACTGAAACCCGGCCCCACAGGTATGCCGAACGCGCGGTGAACCGTGGGCCGAAACAAGTCCCCGTCCAGGAGGAGGGTCCGCGCCCCGCCCCGCGCCAGACTGGCGGCCAGTTCCCGGGCGAAAGTCGATTTCCCTTCTCGCGGGCTCGCACTCGTGACCATGAGAACCTTCGGCCCGGCCGCCCCGAGTTCGTGCCGGACGGCCGCGCCGATCCGGTCGATCGACTGCGACCAGGCCGTCGGCCATGCCCTCCCCCTCGTGGGGCCTCGCAGCCGGGACACGTCCGGCACCGTCCCGAGGACCCGCGCGCGAACGTGGTCGCGGACATCGGCCGACGAGTAAATCCGGCGGACGAGGAGCTCCCGCACCACGACGCCCACGAGCACGAGGGCGAACGGGCCGAAGCCCGCGAGGCCGAGCCGGAGGGCCTGCCGGTACGACGTTTTCTCCGCCGGGTCGGTGGCGTCCTGGATGCCGGCCGACCTCGGCCCGGCGTCCCCTTGCAGCCGCAGGCCCTCGAGTTCGTCGAGGGCCTGTTTCGAGATCCCTTCCAGCCGCTCGATCTCGTACCGCTTGAGCTTGAGGCCGGGCAGATCGCCATCCCGTCTTCGGATCTCCTCCCACCCGCGTTCGACCATGCCGCGGATCAACCGCTCCTCTTCCTCTAACCGGGCGGCCCGGTCCCGGATGTCGGCCGCTTGCTTCCCGCGGGTCGCGCCGGCGATGTGGACGTACTGCTCGCGCAGCGCCGCCTTGCGGGCCTCGACCGCGGCGAGTGCGGCGTGGCGGTCTTTCTTCAGGGCGAGGTACTTCGGGTGGGCCCCCGGGTCGTTCATCGTCTGCTCCCAGTCCCCGATCGTCCGCGT
The DNA here is from genome assembly GCA_028288765.1 of Gemmataceae bacterium. Classification (GTDB taxonomy): domain Bacteria; phylum Planctomycetota; class Planctomycetia; order Gemmatales; family Gemmataceae; genus Urbifossiella. Next base: position 18,628 of record JAQGHQ010000426.1, read on the forward strand.
CAACTGGTCGACCTGCCCTTGCCCCTGCTGGACGATCGGGTCCTGGAGCGCGAGGCCGTCGACGAGCGCGTCGTCGACCGGCTCGGCGCCCCGGGGGCGCGACTGGAGCGCGGCATGCACGCGGGACCGCTGGAGTTCCAGTTCGGTGCGGAAGAGTTCGTTCTGGAGGATCCTGAACCGTTCCAGCGAGAGCCGGTCGTCCACCGACCCGGTTCCGGCCGCCGCCTTCTGCCCCTCGGCCAGCTCCCCCCGGAGGGCCGCCAGCCGCTTCTCGCACTCGTCGGCGGCGCGGGTCAGGAAGTCTTTCCGCTTCACCCGCCGCCCCGCCTCGGCCTCGACGACCTCCCGCAGGTAGGCGTCCTTCACCGCGTTGACGAGGACGGGCAGTTCCTGCGGATCGGAGCCCGCGAGGGTGATCCGCAGAATCTGCGGGCTGACGATGTCGACTTTCAATTCCTCCGCCAGCCGTTTGACCACTCCGTCGGGTTTGTCCCGGACCGCGGGCAGGTCCTGGGCCGGCCCCTGGAGGAGCGCGGCCTGGAGCACGAAGCGGGTCTTCACCAGTTCGGCCTGCGTCCGCAGGTCGCGCGTTTCGGGCCGGCCCGGCCCGGTGCCCGGCACGACCTCGGTCGGCTCCAGGCGGACGAGCGCGAAGGCCGTGTACTCGGTCTTCGCCCGGGGGAGGTACAGGACCACGGCCGGGAGCACGAGTGCGGCCCCGATCAGGCCCACGCCGACGATCAGCTTCCAGCGGTGGCGGAGGATGCGGAGGACCAACCGCGGGTCGGCCGCGTAATGATCCGGCGGCCTTCCGGGCCAGTCGTCCGGCGGGATGGAGGAGGGTCCGGGGCGGGCCATTCGGCCGGTGCGCTGCGACGATTCCGACAGGGTCTCCGCACCAACTTCGCTACTGGAAGACTCACATTCCACGGGCATGGGGTCGTTACCTTGAGCTAATCCGCGTGCGTGTTCGCGCCCGCGAGGGGATTCTCTCGTCGCGTCCGCGACGGCCGGTTCGCGGTCGACACCCGCGTCTCAGTTGCCTCGATTGGTAGCCTGCCGCGAGTCATTAGCAACCGACATGCCGGAAACGACAACTATTGTCAGGGCCAAGAGTTCTGCCCGGATACGAGACGAGGCTGTGACGAGAACAAAAAAATGAGATGCGACCCGAGTTTCACGATCGAACTGGTCACAATTGGCGACCCGGGGAACAGCCGCGTGTCATAGACTTCGACACGGACTCTTACTCGTTGTCGCGCCGGTCGACACGGAGCAACGGGCGAGTACGTGCGAAGCGGTTCCACCACCGGGGAGCGAATGGCGACCATCCTGATCATCGACGACGAACCGGCCTTGCGGGGAGTATTGAGCTTGCTCCTTCGGCCGCACGGGCACGCCGTGTTCGAAGCGGCGAGTGGGCCGGAAGGCGTCGCCGTGTACGAGGCCAGGCGGCCGGACCTGGTCCTGTGCGACGTGGTCTTACCCGGCTTCGACGGGATCGCCGTCCTTGGGCGCATCAAGGCTCTGAACCCGGCCGCCCCCGTCATCGTGATGACGGGGGATAGCACCGCCGAGCTGGCGATCCGGGCAATGGCCCTGGGGGCGAGCGACTACCTCGTCAAGCCGCTCGATCTGAATCAAACGCTCCACGCCGTCCGTCAATCTCTGGACTCTTCCGGCCACCCGATGTGCGGGACGGCCCCGCCCGGCCCCGGTCCGGCGGACGGCCAGTCCCTCCTCGGTAAGACGGACGCGATGTACGAGGTTTTCAAACTAATAGGCCGAGTCGCCCCGCAGCGCTCGACGGTCCTCGTCCTCGGGGAATCCGGGACGGGGAAGGAGCTCGTCGCGCGGTCCGTCCACACCCACGGCCCGTCCCGGTCCGAGCCCTTCATCGCCCTCAACTGTGCCGCCATCCCGGAAGCCCTGTTGGAGAGCGAGTTGTTCGGGCACGAGAAGGGGGCGTTCACCGGGGCCGACCGCCAGCGCCCCGGCAAGTTCGAGGTCGCGGGCGGCGGTACTCTCTTCCTGGACGAGGTCGGCGACATGTCGCCGACCGTCCAGTCGAAACTCCTGCGCGTCCTGCAGGACCAGGAGTTTTACCGGCTCGGTGGGGTGGAAACGGTCCGGACGAGTGCCCGGATCATCGCGGCCACGAATCGCGACCTGCGCGAAGACGTCGCGGCCGGCCGATTTCGTGCCGACCTGTTCTACCGGCTCGGCGGAGTCGTGATCCGGCTCCCGCCGTTACGCGAGAGACGGGCGGACATCCCCGTGTTGGCCGACCACTTCCTCCGGCGGTCGGCCGCGGAGCTGCGTCGCCCGGTCCGCTCCTTCGCGCCGGCGGCCCTCGAACTGCTGTGCGCATACCGGTGGCCCGGTAATATCCGCGAACTGGCGAACGTCATCCAGCAGGCCGTCCTGCAATCGCCGGGGCAGACGGTGTTGCCCGCGCAAGTCGCGAACCTCCTTCCGGACCACCCCGCGGCCGCCCCTGGCGACGGCCCGGCGTTGTTCGACCCGGCCGCGGTCCGCGCCCACGTCCTGACCCGCCTGGCGGAGGGCGATACGCAGTTGCTCGCCCCGATGCTGGCTGCCTACGAGCGGGAGGTGATCGCGGTGGTGCTCGAGCACTGCCACGGGAACCTCTCGACCGCCGCCAGACACCTCGGTCTCCACCGCGTCACCCTCAAGTCCAAATTGGTCCGCGGGTCGATACCACACCCCCGGGCGACGGGCCCGCTGGACGAGCGAGTCGTTCCTGTTACTGCGTGAGCTTCTTTCCGAGAGGTCGCTGCCCGGGGGCGCTGGTCCGGACCTGCCGCCTGTACGACATTGAGGACGAGGCCAAGTCGCTCGACGGCGCCGGCAGGCTGGCGGCCCGGCCGAGGACGCGATCGTCATTCACTTCCTCCGGACCGAGGGACCCACCCTGCTCAAGACGTTTTGCGACTGTCCGAACATATTTCTGAACGAATTGTTCAACCGGATGCACCAGCGATCCGTCCTGATCGAAGTGCTGTTCAGCGAGAACACGAAAGCAGCCCGTCTTATGCAACGGGCAGTTGATGACGGGCGAAGCCCGCACGATGAGTATATAGGCCCACTCGATCGTGGAGCCTGTTCGCGGTCGCTCTACTTTACCCGGCAATACCGCCGATTCCACCACCCCGGGGCAAAGACGAGCCACCGGCGAGTGGGCCAGTAGGGTGGCGGCCACCGTAAAGTTGATCGTTATCAGCCACCCGGCCGAGGTCGCCTTTTTTCGCCGCGGGCGATCGAAACAACGCCGCCAAGGTGGCCGACCAATTGATTCACGCCGACGTGGAACAGATCCCTGGCGGTCGCCCCGGGCGGCGGTTTCATGAAGGCCTCCCGATGCCACCTCAGGGCCGCGCACCAGGAGCGGATCTGTTCGTTCGCGAATGTCGCATAGAGGTCGTGGGCGAACTTGTTCCTGACCCGGGCGACCAGCCGGAGGTCGTCGAAGACCGGCCGCGGTATGAGCCCCAGGCAGTACGCCATCCGGACCCGGCCCGAGAACGTGCCGAGCGGCTGGTCGTAGCGGAGTAACTCGCCGACCTCCTTCTCGTCGTCGACCAGGAAGGTGATGAGGACGTGCTCCAACTGCATGTCGAGATAGGATGCTCCGAGGACGGCCAGGGCGCGGTCGTTCTCCTCGTCCCGAAAGAGGCGAGCGAACTCGAACAACGCGTCCTGCAGCGAGAAGTGCCGCCCCCGGTCCTTGCCGGTGATCCAGAAGGGGTCGTACTCGTCGCGCCCGTCTCTCTCGGTGTGGCTCATAATGGCCTCGCTCCCCAACAGTGCACTCATCCAGGGAAATGGAGTCGCCCCCACAGCCCAAGGTTCGGATGTAGGTGGTGGCAGGCGGGGGGGCGTTCGGGGCGGCGGACAGTTTCTCGGCTACCCTCATTACCTCGCTGCCGCCTGCTTTCCCCCTGCCTTTCCTGCCGGCTTCTTGACAGGAGCCGCCTTGACGGCTGGGGCCGTCTATAACGCGCGTTTCTTCGGCGCTCGCTTCCTGGCTGCCTTCTTCCTCTTTTTCTTCGCTTTCATTGGCTTGGCTGGGCAGGGCGGGGCGTCTACGAATTTACACTGCCTGAGATCGACCCACAGGTGCCGTAGCGGAAACGCCGGAGGCGGGAAACCGCCGTCTGCTTCGCTGCGAGCGTAGCCGGCCGACCGTGTTTCGTACCCGCCCCTGCGGGGGCCAATGCAAACAGCACTAGCGTAGATTGCACATTCGTGCAAGCGAAAAAGTGACGAGGGGGAAATGAGCGGTGGGGTTCAGCGATCCGATTCTGGGCTACTGCACTGCCGGGAAAACCCCCGGTACAGAACCGGTACGGAATGGGGTGGATTCCGTACCAAAAGGCGCTAGCCCGCATATTTCACCGTGCAGCCTTACCCTCTGTTCCCGCGGTAGGTTTTTGCCGTTTTCGGTCGGGTCGAGCCGGGTGAGTCACTTCCAGGCAAAACGCCCCCTGACCCCCAGCGGTGGGAAGTGT